>NZ_ABCK01000025.1 GCF_000170755.1 Lentisphaera araneosa HTCC2155 | reverse complement strand
GATTTCATCCAGACGATGTTTGAACATATCTTTATCTTAAACTCGTCGTAAATCTAAGGAATGTCTTCACGCCGCGTTGTGAGATTCCTGCAACTACCGCGATTTCATGGTCAGTGAAGCTCTTCCCTACCCGTAAGTAAACCGCAACTTTAAACTTTTGAAGGTAACTCTCAACGGCGCCCATCGAATGTTTTGTAGCACTCGCAACTTCAACTTCTTCTTTGCCTTCCACCCAATGACGAATGACCAATTCACGGTGTGTAACTCCAGGACCAATATCTTTTTGTTGGCCACGCGTCGGAATGACAATACCTTCCTCTTGTAAGTGTTTGATATCACATCGGATCGTTTTTGTATCGCACATCAACAGCTTGGCCAAATCCTCCTGGCTTAATAGACCTCCTTGATCGCGAGCCTCTTCGCTCAAACGTATTAACCTACGCTGACGGCGAACAACTTGCCGTTGTTTATTTTTTCTATTGGGCAACTCTTCTTCGTCAAAATCACTGAATACACTTAGAGTGACGCTTATCATTTCACAGTCTTTGAGTGCCTTACCTGCACCTTCCTTGGTCGAGACGCAGTTGTACTTGAGTTGACCTTCTTTAAGTTCCTTTTGGCTATAGGAAAAATAGACCTCATCTATCATGCGAACCAGTTCTTTGGCTTCCCAGGGACTTAGGCCCGCTCCATGAACCGCCAAGTGACTCATTTGCTGGTTCATTGTTTTTAAAGATAAGCGACGACTTTGATTTTCTTGAGAGTTCGCTATTTGTATACTCATGGTGTAGTGCTCCTTATTTTTTGCTTTTTGGTAGAACAATTTATAAGGGGACACTACACTTTTTTAGTATCTAGCGATACTTACCGGACAAATGACTGAATCGTAAATAAGAAAAACTCAAAAAATAAAAAAGCCTCGTCATGATTATGACGGGGCTTTTTTAGCTCTAGAACTTCATCATTTCAGGTAATGATTTTTTCTTTGTTTGCACAGAAATTCAAAAACGATAAAAAAATCAGGATGAGGTATCCACAAATCATCAAATGTTTAGTTTATAGATGAAAATCACGGCAGGTTTTTCCTTTTCTCAAATTAGTTAGCAAAGATTAATAAATTAAAAAAAATCAAACTCGCTGTAAAGAAAGTGTACTTGCGAAGTACGCAGAATAAGAGAATGAAAAAAAATTTAGGAGTCAACTATTCGATCCACACTCGTATTAATTAGGCCTTACTGAATGACTCGTCTTTTGAGATGCTCACCCTGGCTAATGAGACTTATAAAGTTAAGAAAATGTTCTAATAGCTGCTTATAATATTGGCCAAAAAGTGATAAAAAGGCTAATGCCTTGTCCAAGTTCATCACCATGAATATTAAAGCAATAAGTGTTTCAGACGACGCTTTAATTTTCGTGAAAATGCGATCGAGTTTATAGCGTCTTTTGGCTACACCAAAACAGCCTTCTACTTGGTTTCTTATAGCTTCATCTTGGCGTTGTATATCCTTTTGTTCTTTACGTAATTTTTCATCTTTGGGAGGCCTTCCAAGACTGGGACCACTTATCCTTATCCCATGCTTTTTACAATGTGCTCGATTTTCTTTGTTTCGGTAGATTTTGTCCGCATGTGTTGATTCGGGATAATAACCGAATCGTTCTTTGTATTTTTCAATTTGTGAAATCAGTTCGGTCCCTTCATTATAAGAGTCAAAGCTAATCGTATCGGTAAAGGTCCAGCCATCGACCACACTGATAGATATTTTTGCTCCGAATTCCGTATGAGCTCCCGCCTTCCCCCGAACTATGGGACGGATATGTGGTTGATGAATACTTACGATGCGATCATCTACGCTTGTTACTTTGTTATCGTACATGTATTGCTGTTGTTGATAAAGTGTCCCGATCACCAGAAGTTCACGATATAAACTAGGCTTCAATAGAGTAAGATCGGCATACTTTTTGAGTTCATCTATACTGGCGAGGTTCCTCCTTACGCAATGGAGTTGTCTGTTAATCACCTCACGTCTTTTCTTTTTCGAAAACACGTTTTTTTAGAACAATACTTAAAAAGCTTTTCCTGCCATCTTCACGATAAGTTCGAGGCTTAACTTTATCTTCTGTATTTGAGCGATGACACCAAAGGATATCGATTACTCTCAGTTTTTTCACGAGCTTTATTTAGTACCCAAGGTCAGTGGGTAGTGATATCAGCAGGACACAACTGGCATCAACAATTAAAGAACCTTATTTGATGGAGGATCATTGTCTGAATCATCATTAGAATCCTCTTCTTTTTTACGTGTCGCTGTATGCAGGAGTTCGTCAATGTCTTTAATGTCCTGAGCGCCAAAACGCTTTCGAAAATGAGTCATCATGCTCGAATCAAAAGGTGCTTCCTGTTTATATCTTTCAAAGCCCAAGAAATATTGAAGATAGGGATTTTCAGAAATCATTTCTATCGTTTCTTCATCAGTTAAACTTAGCTTTACTTGAATGATAAGGGAACCAAATGCAGTTCTTGCAGGAAGAGCTTTGGGCCCAGTATGACTGGTGAAATTTAGTGCATAAATTTCTTCGACATCTGTCCAAGGTATTATCGCTGCTAACTTGACCCAGCGATTATTGATATTGAGTGTACCATCTAGAAAATAAGGTAAATTGGCCATTTTGGGCTCTGAGCCCGTATTTTTATACATCTTATGCAAACCTAATGACTGTTTTGAGGGGTTTTGTTTACATATAATATAGCATGAATTACACTTATCTCATTGTATATAAGTTATTTATATCTTAATCAGTGAGCCCTAATTACAAAATAATTGAATACAAAAACGATATCACATGGAAAAATAATGATTTTTTTAACACTAAGTGTCAGTTTTTTCATTTTGCCTGTGTATATAGTTCAGTAAATCTAAACAAATATGACAAGGCATTACAACTTCAAACAAATTTTTAGGACTTTTAAAAACGTGCACTAAATCACGTTAAGCCGTGAAAAAAGAGAATGTTTATCCGTAATACAATGAAAGTTTTAGTTATTGACTGCTAATAAAGATTTAAATAAAAACTGAAGGATTCAGTAATACTTAACAGACTTGTGACAATATAAAGAAGATAAGAAAATTTTTAGGATAAAAATATATGACAGAAGAACATGAAGAGTATGACGAGGATAATGGCTTTGGCGTCCTTTCTCAGGAAGAACTCATGCAGGTCCAAGAGGAATATAGAAAAGCCAAATTAAAGGAAACTTTGATTGGTCCAGTCATCTCCACATTTTGTCATATCCTGCTCATTTTATTAGCATCTCTATTTAAAGGAGAAAGCAAGGCTGCCAATGCCAATGTCGAAGTTACCCAACAAGTGGAAGAAGTCGTCGAGGAGCCGCCACCCCCTCCGCCTCCGCCGCCTCCACCGCCAGAACCCGACATGGAAACCGAGAGCGAAACAATTAATCCCGAAATCACTGAAACGGTGGATGTCACAGAAGATATTGCCACCGAAATCGATGATACTGACGAGCCTCCAGCAGCTGAAATAATGGATGATGTAGAACTCATGTCAGATGTTAAGCCCTCAACTTCTCCCCTACAATCAGCTAAGATGTTTAGTGCGCGCTCCCCCAACGCCAAAGCCAATGCTATACGTAAATATGGTGGCTCAGCTGTTGCACAGAAATCACTTGCTAATGCCCTCGACTGGCTCGCAAAAAACCAAAACCCCAACGGCACTTGGGGTAATGGACATCCACACTCGATGACGAGCCTGGCGATCTTAACTTACCTTGCTCACGGTGAAACAGGCAAATCCAAGCGTTATGGCAGTGTAGTTTCGAAAGGTATCTTAAACCTCGCAAAATGGGGTAATTCAAAGAGTAGTTTCCCACTAGGCAATGCCAAAGAAAGAAACGTTTATGAGCATGCCCTGGTTGCTTACGCTCTCTCGGAAGCCTACGCAATGACAGGTAATTACAACTTAAAAACCCCCATGAATAACACCATCCAATTCATCTGCGACAACCAGCATGAAAATGGTGGTTATATGTATGGTTATAAAAAGAGCGGCGATTCCAATTTTTCTAATGCCTGCTGGAACTGGCAGTCCTTAAAGGCTGCAAAAGTTGCAGGTTGCGACGTGGAAAAACTCCCCAGTGCTATTGAAAAATCTATCGCACATATGAAAAAGCACGCAACTTCTACAGGTTTCTATTATCGTTTAGAGAATAAAGGGAAACGCGACCCTTCGATGCGCGCTGTAGGCGTCCTTTGTATGCAGTTATTGGGAGCTCAAGACGACCCCGCTTGCCGTAGGCTCGGTGACCTCATTGTCAAAGAGGACATCAATCTCCTAAGATGGGAAGAGCACGGCAAACACAGTCAACCTGCTGGCTTCTACCTTTATTGGATGTATTACGCTACCCAGGCCGTTTTCCAACGCGGCGGCAGTGATTGGACTAAGTGGAATAAAACTTTCCAAAAACAGCTCGTTGATAATCAACACCCTGATGGTTACTGGTTGAGTCCGGCTACCAAAGGCATTGAAACAGATCGTAATGCCATGAAAGAAATTGATAATAAAGTCTATTCAACGACGCTCTGTGCACTCCAGCTCACAGTATACTACCGCTACTTACCTTCATCAGTTATTAAAAAATCTAGTGGTAAGAAACCTAGCGTAAAGCAAAAAGCAGCTGAAGCTGGCGAAGAAACTATCGATATCTTCTAATTTCTATACTCACAGTACGCCTAAAAGCCCCTCATTTTCTTAATTCGTCACGAGTCGAAATTTCGTTTTCCACTCGTGCTCACTTGTGTTTCTATCGAAGCTAAGCCCTTCTAATTTCCAACTAGAAATTCTTTTGCATGCAACAACTGCGGATTTATGCAAAAAACTCCCTTGATTCCACCTCTGTGTCATACATAAGTTATTGACAAAGAGCGATTGACATTTAGAGTTGTGTGCGACTTTAGAAATACAATTTAATTAAGGAACTAGACCATGCGTGTAACTGTTAATGGTTCCATGGGAAAAATGGGAGCAACTGTCGTTGAATTCGTTAAGGCGAAAGACGACCTCACTCTTGCAGGAAGCATCGATATGGGCGACTCACTTGCCGATTCTCTCGCCTCCAATCCCGCTGATGTAGTGGTAGATTTCACTCGCCCCGAAGTCAGAATGGAAACTGTACGCACCATACTTTTTGGCGGAGCAGCTGCCGTAGTTGGAACCACTGGTTTCACCCCAAATGACTTAGAACAGATTCGAGCTTGGGTCAAAGAAACGGGCAAAGGCTGTTTCATTGCACCTAATTTCATCATCGGTAATGTACTCATGCAGCAATTTGCAAAAAAAGCTGCCGAATACTACGACTATGCTGAAATCATTGAGTATCACCACGAGAACAAAGTGGACTTCCCTTCGGGGACAGCTGTAAAAACAGCCGAACTCATGTGCGAAAATAATAAAACGTTCAATCCAAAAACTAATGACCAAGTAGCCAATGTTGAAGGTGCACGTGGTGGCGATTTTGAAGGTATCAAACTTCACGCAGTACGCATGCCCGGTTTTGTTGCTTCACAAGAAGTAATCCTCGGCGCTCCTGGTCAATACCTCACTATCCGTCACGATAGTATCGAACGTACAAGTTATATGCCGGGTGTTTACATGGCATCCCAATACATCAAAGACCGCGCTGAATTGGTCTATGGTCTGGAACACATACTTTAAATAAAACAACAGGAAATTAACATGTCAAAAATTATCTACACGATAACTGATGAAGCCCCCGCCTTAGCGACGCATTCACTCCTCCCTATCATCCAAGCCTACACTGGTAAAGCTGGTGTCGAAGTTGAAACTCGCGATATTTCTCTTTCTGGCCGTGTTCTCGCCAACTTCCCAGAGAACCTTACTGCTGATCAGAAAATGAATGATGCCCTTGCTGAACTTGGCGACCTCGCTAAAACTCCAGAAGCCAACATCATTAAACTTCCAAATATCTCCGCATCTATTCCTCAGCTCAAAGCAACAATTGCTGAACTTCAAGGACAAGGCTATGATATCCCTAACTTCCCAGAAGAGCCTGCGAATGATGCAGAAGCTGCCATTAAAGTTCGCTACGCAAAAGTTCTTGGTTCTGCAGTAAACCCTGTATTACGTGAAGGTAATTCTGATCGTCGCGCTCCGAAAGCTGTAAAGAATTATGCAAAAGCTAACCCTCACCGCATGGGTGCTTGGTCTGCTGATTCAAAATCACACGTTGCGAGCATGAGTGAAAAAGATTTCTACGGTAGCGAAACTTCTACTACTATCCCTGCTGCGACAAGCGCAAAAATCGTTTTCAATGGTGCTGATGGTTCTGAGACAGTCTTAAAAGACGGACTCGCTCTGCAAGAAGGCGAAATCCTCGACTCATCCGTTATGAATATGGCTGCACTTAAATCTTTCGTAGCTAAAGAAATTGCTGATGCTAAAGAGCAAGGCATCCTTTTCTCTCTCCACATGAAAGCCACTATGATGAAAGTTTCTGACCCCATCATTTTTGGTGCCGTTGTGGAAGTTTTCTACAAAGACGTTTTTGCTAAATACGGCTCACTATTTGCAGAACTCGGTGTTGACACTAAGAATGGCCTTGGCGATGTTTATGCGAAGATCGCAGGTCACGCACAAGAAGCTGAAGTAAAAGCCGCTATTGATGCCGTTTACGAAACTTCACCTGCACTTGCAATGGTTGACTCTGACCGCGGCATCACTAACCTCCACGTTCCTTCAGACGTCATTATTGACGCATCTATGCCGGCAATGATCCGTACTTCGGGTCAAATGTGGAATGCGGAAGGCAATGCTCAAGACGCTAAAGCACTTATTCCTGATCGTTGTTACGCAGGTGTTTATCAAGCCACTATTGATTTCTGTAAAAAGAATGGTGCTTTTGATCCTACAACTATGGGTAGCGTACCTAACGTTGGTCTCATGGCTCAAAAAGCAGAAGAATACGGTTCACATGACAAGACGTTCCAAATGGCTGCTGCTGGTACTGTTTCAGCAATTGACGCTGATGGCACAGTTCTCCTCGAGCAAACTGTTGAAGCTGGTGATATCTTCCGCATGTGCCAAGTAAAAGATGCACCGATCCGTGACTGGGTAAAACTCGCCGTTAACCGTGCTCGTGCAACTGGTGTTCCGGCTATTTTCTGGCTCGACGAAAACCGTGCTCACGATGCTCAGCTCATCAAAAAAGTTGAAGCTTACCTCTGCGAGCACGACACTTCTGGCCTCACAATCAAGATCCTTGCTCCCATCCAAGCAACTGAGTACACACTCGAAAGAACGAAAGATGGCGAAGATACAATCTCTGTGACTGGTAATGTTCTCCGTGACTACCTCACTGACCTCTTCCCCATTCTCGAGCTTGGCACTTCTGCAAAAATGCTCTCAATTGTTCCACTCATGAATGGTGGTGGACTCTTCGAAACTGGTGCAGGTGGTTCGGCTCCTAAGCACGTTCAACAGTTCGAAAAAGAAAACCACTTGCGTTGGGACTCACTCGGTGAATTCCTTGCAACTGCAGTTTCTCTCGAACACCTCGCAGCTAATTTCGATAATGCTAAAGCACAAGTTCTAGCTGAAACACTTGATGCGGCTACTTCGAAGTTCCTCCTCAACGATAAGTCTCCTTCACGTAAAGTGAATGAACTCGACAATCGTGGTAGCCACTTCTACTTAGCTCTGTACTGGGCACAAGAACTCGCTGCTCAAGATAAGGATACCGAGCTCAAGTCTCAGTTTGCGAACCTAGCAAATGATCTATCTGAGAAAGAAGAGACTATTGTAAGCGAACTCAATGGCGCTCAAGGCGTAGCTTTAAACCTCGGTGGTTACTTCAAACCAAACGATGCAAAAGCCGCTGAAGCCATGCGTCCAAGTGCAACGCTCAACGCCGCACTCGCAAGCCTCTAAGTTAAACGTAGCTTAAACCAAAAAAGCCTCGCATTACTGCGGGGCTTTTTTGTATTCTCATAATAAGAATTAAGTGAAAATCGCAAGTAAATTAAACTTATATAGGGTTCAAGCATTACATTTAGTTCGCTTTCCTCGCTGTCCATGTTATATTGTATTAAAGGGGAGTCAATGAATAAGTCATTAAAATTGCGAGGGGACATACATCAGCTTCCTATTCTTTTTAGTCAGGTTAGAGAAGATCCAAAAATCGACCTTGAGCTCATCAAATCAATACCAGGAAACAATTTAAAAGTTTTAATGATAGCCTCTGGTGGAGAAACTCTTTGTACCCTTGCTACAAATAATAGAATTCAATCGATTGACGCAGTAGATGCGAACTCATCACAAATTGAATTGTGTAAACTCAAACACCTTTTATTAGGTGAGCCTCGCGAGACGAGGCTTAAAGCACTAGGCCACATTCAAATAAGCCAAAAAGAGCGCTCTAGACTGCTTATGACTCTCACAGAAAAGACAGATATCAACTTAGATATCTTAGGCCCCAAAGACTTGCTTAATGAAGAAGGCCCTAATTTTACCGGGCGCTATGAACAGCTCTTCAAAGGCATTCAGTCTGAGATTTCAACCAATTTCGATAACCTCCCAGAGGTATTTAATAAATATTTTGAGCTAGATCTTCTTGTCCATATCTTTGAAAAAGAAGCTACACAAAATCCACTTAAATCTTTTAGCGAGCACTTCATTACTCAGACCAAATTCTATCTTGCTAAAGACTCAAATGCAGAAAGTCCCTTTTTATCCCAAATGCTGAAGGGAGTATTTCATGCTAGACCTTATCATTACTTTGAATTAGGTATTAAGTCCAAAAAAAAAGTAGCTCTGATCAACTATCACCATAAAATGATGATCGATTTTTTATTAAATGCAGAACGAGAAAAATATAACCTTATTCATCTTTCAAACATCCTTGATTGGCTCTCAGAATCGGAAGCAACAAAAGCTTTAAAGCTCGCTAAAGTAGCATTAGCTAAAAACGGTAAAATCATCATTCGACAACTCAATTCATCGCTAAATATTCCCAAACTGCCTACTGAACTTTTATGGGATAAGGAATGGGGCGAACGCTTAGTGAATTCAGACGAAAGTTTCTTCTACAAAAAGATTCATATTGCAGAAAAAACAACATGATTCAAATTTCAAAGATCTCTGATTTGCCTAAATATTTTCGATCAATTTTGAGTTCATTCGAACAGAAATTCACCTATCCTCTTGGCGAAGGGAAGAGCTTTACGATTTCCCATGGTCAACTTTACGAAAACTTCTTTCGCTCCATTGGCTCAGAAACAATTTTTGTTGCTCATAACCAACAAACTATTTTGGGGACTCTTGCAGTAGTAGAACGAACTCTAATCATAAAAGGTAAAAATCAACGCTCACTTTACATAGCCGATCTAAAAATTGATCCAGACTTTAAACAGGTTTTATACAGACTACTTAAAACTGCATTTTTCACTTTCAATCACTATGATAAGCTTCCCCAATTTGGAATTATGATGAAGGGAGGAGACAAAACTCCAGAGGACTTCACAGGGCGACTCGGTTTTCCACAATTAACAAAATTAGCTGATATTGCCATTATTCGTTACCCTCTCTTGAATGGAATAATCCACAAACATCTTTGTATTGAAGCATTGTTAGAACACTACCAAAGCAATCTTCATGATATCTCACTCCAACTTCATGAACCGCTCCTGAGGTCCAAATATACCCCACTCTTTTGTTCTACCAAGGACCAATCAGTATCAGCAGTCCTTGAAGACACCTTGAATGCAAAAATGCTTTACAGCGATTCGCAGGAACTCATTTCAGGCCACCTCAGTTGCCTTAATTACAAGGATGCAACCATGGCCGCAAACTTCATTTTAGATTTAGAACCAACTGCCAGTAAATTTTATCCAGCACTATTCTTTGCAGTTCCCAAAAAAGATCAGCAAATATTTATAGATAAGCTAAAGGGAGCCAGTAATGCACCCGCAACGATCTATGGTAGAAATATTGATCAAAATATGACTTGGCAAATAAACACAGCAGAGATTTAATGATGCACTCAGAACATACCATTTTAGAATTTTGCAAACAGGAAATAGACAAACAAAACGCTCTCTCCAGCCCATACCTCACTGAACTCGTCAACGAGAAAATGAGTAAAGATCAATTTACTCAGAGCCAAATACAGTTCTTTTTTGCCGTGGCTTTCTTCTCACGCCCCATGTCCGCGCTTATGGCTCGGTTTTCAGATCCAAATCTAAGACTAAAAATACTAGAAAATATTCTGGAAGAACATGGAAATTTTAACTCCTCAGCATTTCATGAAAGCACTTTTAAAAAGTTTCTAAAAAGCTTGGGAGTTACTTCAGAACATATATCGCAAATAACTCCAGGACCTGAAGTCAGAGCTTTTAATGCAGTTTTGATATCCACATGCACATTTGATCACACAGACATTGCCGTTTCCTGCATGGGTACAATCGAGCTCATGTTCGCTCAAATCTCTTCAATTATTGGGCATACTACAGTTAAAAACAACTGGGTAAGTAAAGAACGGTTGATACATTATACTCTTCACGAAAAAATTGATCTTGAACATGCAAACGATTTCTTTCAATTGGCTGAACACAACTGGATCAACACTGAGAATCGATCAAACATCATCACTGGTATCAATCTTGGTATATATATTTTCAAGAGACTGTACGATGATCTGTACATCTGTAAATGAGCCTCGAGATTTAAATCTACTTTTTCAAATCTCGATAAATTTTTTCGTGACTACCAATCAAAAGTAAATTCCTAGTCTCAGGACAAAAGGTATAAGCTACCAAAACTTCTTGCTTATTGAATTTATATTTATGCACAAAAACTTGGGATAAGTCTCCCTTCTTCTGAACACCTATACTTGGGTCTTGGCAGATTAATTTAACCTGTTTTTTTGCCTCTTCCTGAAACTGTTTCGTCGTCTTTTTCAAGCTTCGTTTGAAAGCAGGCGCATAACTTATCCTCATAGAGAATCAAAGAAATCGTCTATACTCTTCACTTCAACAGGGTCTTCAGCTCGAGCAACATTTAGATCTCGAATAAAACTTATGGGTAAATCTGGATTATCTAAAGCTTGCTGCCCAATCTTTGCCCAATACTCTATTTGTTTTGGAACTGAACGCTCCTCCGCTTTTGCAAATGCTCTTGCGCGAGCAATAAGATCTCCACTCAGTTTAACTGATTGCGCTGGGAGTGCTTGACTACTCATTACATTACCTCTTGGTTATTTTGGTAAACATACAACTAAAGGTCGTAAAGTACAACTTTTAATACATATATTCTTAGGCTCTTAACTTACTTCCAAAGACCTGGTCGATGCAAAGGAGCTTCTAGATCTATTTCTTCTTTGCTTACTGGATGAATAAAGCGAACGCGGCGACTATGTAAGCAAATGGATTTATCCTCATTAGCTTTGGGAGCTCCATACTTTAGGTCACCTTTAATAATGCAGCCAATGCTAGCGAGCTGAACACGGATTTGGTGGGGGCGTCCCGTAAGTGGATTGACTTCTAGCAATGATTGACGACCACTGCGCTTAATTTCTTTATATTCTAATTGAGAAAACTTTCCCTCAGTCACTTTTTTATTGTGAGCCTTAGTTTTATTCTTACGTCGATCTTTAACCAAGTAATGCGTCAATAAATCACTTGCTTTTGCGGGGTTCGCAAGACAGAAAGCCCAATAGGTCTTTTGAATTTCTTTCTCTTGAAACATTTTATTTAGCCGTGTCAAAGCCTTACTCGTTTTGGCAAAAATAATCACACCAGAAACAGGACGGTCGAGACGATGTGTCACACCAAGAAAGACATTCCCTTCCTTCTTGTGCTTCTTCTTGAGAAATGCTTGGACAATTTCACAGAGTGGCGTGTCACCACTCTCATCAATTTGCACAACTTGACCAGCTCGCTTATTGACGATGATGATATGATTGTCCTCGTGAAGAACATCGGCTTCTGTCATGTCTGAAATCCTTCTGTCTATTAATGACAAAAGAATAGCCTTGCTTAAGATTTTGCCCAGTTGATTTAATAGCTA
Source organism: Lentisphaera araneosa HTCC2155 (assembly GCF_000170755.1). Lineage (NCBI taxonomy): Bacteria > Pseudomonadati > Lentisphaerota > Lentisphaeria > Lentisphaerales > Lentisphaeraceae > Lentisphaera > Lentisphaera araneosa. The sequence goes on along the minus strand of NZ_ABCK01000025.1, from coordinate 63,234 downwards.
AGTCAATTAGCCTCGCTTAGGATTACAGCACTCGCTTTTTACTTCATTAAATGCTTTTTGAAGAATTTCATCATAAGCGGATTCACTACCCGGCTATTCTTAAAAAAGAAGACATGATCACCTTTAGGGTTGATGTGTGTTTCAACATTGCTAATTCCCATTTCTTTTGCCTTGGTAAGAAAGTTTTTATAATGATAGGAGGGAACCAAGGCATCCTTATCTCCATGAAAGAGCATGATGGGAATTTGTCCCTTTTGCACATAATTAATCGGAGACGATTTTTTCATGACTTGTTTATTTTGATTCTGCTCATTATTGAGGAAGGAAATCTTTTTCTTTTGGCTGAAATCAATGGGTGATGAAATGCCCACGGCACATTTTACACTAGAATCATAATTCGTATACTTATCTGATTGATAGAGTGGCTCCTCATCTGAAAGAGCAATGAGAAGCGCAAGATGTGCACCCGCACTATAACCCGCAACCCCAATACGATTGACATCAATTGGGTACTTGTCAGCAAGACTCTTTATAAAGCGAATCGCTTCTTTAGCATCTTGGGCTTGAGCTGGGTACTTGGCTTCGGATAAAAGACGATAGGATACAGTGACTCCCACAAATCCCGCCTTAGCATAATTCACTGCGAAATAAGCCATCTGATCTTTATCCCCCTTACGCCAGCCTCCCCCATGAATAAAAACAACTACAGGGAGCTTTTTTCCTGCCCATTCTTTTTTGTAGGCAATACCCACTTGATTCGCTCGGAGCACTTTTTCTTCGCGATAATTAAGTACTGAATAGGAAATACCTTGGGGTGCTTTCATTTCTTTAGCGGGTGCTCGGCCTTTCTTTTCTGCACTCATTGCAGTTGATGCCAAGATAGTGATAATGAATATTTTAATGATATTTTTTGACACTGCTTAAATCCTTATTATTGATGTAGATGAAAAATAAAACAAACATCAATGGCATAAGTGACCAAAAGTAAAATCTTTATAAAACTCTAAAAAAGCATATCATTATAAGTAAATCAATTAATGGCATACATGGACATAGTTTTAACAGGACTCGACTCAAGATTGGTTTATCTATTACCAGTGATCAGCTTACTTGTCTTCTTCTGTACAAAATTCACCTTTAACAATTATCTATCAATCATTTGTGCAATCAATCTCGGGTTTGCCGGCTGGGTTCTAGGCAATTACATACATCTTGGTCATTGGTGCATCCCCTGCCTCTTGAGTTCAGGCTTTGCTCTTGCAGGCTTTTTCTTATGTAAATTAATTCCAAAGTTCGGTAGCTTTCTTTTAGCCTTTTCATTACCCTTCTTCTTTTTTCCCATGATATGGTCTGTATTTCCCGGAATCCCTGAGCTCGACTTGCTCATCATCACCAGCTTATTAGCCACCTGCTTTGGCTTGAGATCCGTGAAATGGAAAGAGAATTACAATAGTCTCGTGATTAAAGCTTATGCGAGTGCCTTTTTACTACATTCTTTTGTACTCTGCTTTTCGAAACTTGAGCTAATTGACAGTGAGGCCATCGTCTCTAATAATGAAGCTTTTCACCTCGGATGGCTGATCGCATTCATACTCTTGCTTATTGGCTCATTACTTTGCCTACGGTTTTCAAAGAACACAGCTCAAAAAAACCAGCCAACCACGCCCTAATCAACTACAATCACACTCGCAGGATTTGGAACCGACACAGGTTTGCCAATAGGCTTTAAATGACCATTAGCGGGATCAATTTTGTAAGTCACAAGATTATTGGATTTGTTGTTTGAGCAATACAAAAAATCACCTTTTGCGGAAATCGCAAAACTCCATGGTACCTGTCCTCCACTACTAAAACAGCGATCAAAACTTAAGAGTCCCGTTGCTAAATCGCGCTGAAACAAAACCAAGCTATTATGCCCGCGATTTGAAGCATAAACATATTCTCCTGAAGGATGAAGCTTAATTTCGGCAATGTGATTATTGATATCGAGCTTATCGTCTGGCACAGTCTGTACATTGCCAAGAATTTTTAAGATACCCTTGCCGTAAGTAAAAACGGTAATCGCTTCACCCATCTGATTCACCATATAAGCTCTTTTTCCCTCTGGATCAAAAGTCATATGACGTGGCCCTTGAAACAGATCCGATTGAATCGAATCTAGATATTTGAGCTTGCCGCTAACTTGATCAATTTTTAAGCGACACAGGCGATTGCCTGCAATATCAGGCACAAAGAGATACTCTCCTTCTGGCGACACAACACAGGCATGAGGGGCAAAACGCTTGCCTGCGGGCTCTATGATAACTTTACTAATCAGCTCAGCAAAGGAACCATCCTTATTGAGGTTAATGGCACACACAGAACCATCTTTAATATTACTCACGTAAATTGTGCTTTGATCTTTGCTTAAGGCTAAATAACAGGGTCTTGAGTCACCAGAACTTATTGTGTCAATTAATTTATCCGTTTGAGTATCAAAACATTGAATCAAACCATGCTGCTTTTTTTCACCGACGCCACAACTATAAATCAGTGAACTCCCCTTTTTCTCAATGACTACTGTCGTACCTAATTCTAATAGTAGTTCTTTAGTTTCTTTAAGAGTTCCATCTTCATTCAATTGACTCGAATAAATCCCTTTGCTCTCATTCTTTGAATGTGTGCCTACATAGATTTGTTGGGCACTTAGAGTCCATGCCAAACCTATAGAAAGTATTAAAAATGCTAAACGATTCATTTTTTGATTCCTAAAATTCATTTACCCACCCATACACCACATTAGCGATAGACACAAAAAAAGCCCGACTGAAGTCGAGCTTTTTTTAGTGATATTCTTCTAGTGAGCATATGTGACCCATCGATTAAAAAGAGTTGATCAATCACTCTTGACTTGGTATAATAAATGAAACTTTATTCATGCCCTTATTATATGATCAAAAAAATCCTCTTTATCCTTCTAGTTCCACTCTTTTTAAGTGTAGGGCTTGCTGCTTTAATTAAAGTAAAGTCGCCAGATCCACACGCTGTCTATATAGATAATATTGAGTTAAAAAACTATTTAATCATAGATGCTCGCAGTATTGAAGAATATAAAGAAAATCATATTACAAATGCAATGCATGCTGATGAAATAGAAGGTGTGAAAAAGCATATAAAAAATCACCTACTCCGCAAACCAATAATCTTAGTCTATTGTAATGAAAGGTGCCCCTATAGCCGGCATTTTTCTAAGCAGATTAGAGAAGAACTTAAGCAAGAAAATGTTTTCTACCTTAAGGGTGGCTACGAATCCTGGTTTAAATCTAATTCCGGAAAAGATAAGTTATGAGATACGAAATCATCCCTCGTACGCTGTTGATATCCGTTTTTGCTTTTTCGGCCATCACTAAACTTAGTGATATCGAGTCAGTCTATTTACTGATTGATGAAGTCATGCCATTTATTAAGATCAATGCACTCATCGAAATCGTGAGTTTTTACGTCCCTATTTTGGAACTCACTTTATGCCTTAGTTTATGCTTCAAGGCCACCCAGAGATTAAGTTACACCCTCAGTCTCATACTCAGCATTTCTTTTCTTAGCTTCATTCTTTATCTTGGACCAAGCACGAACTGTGCTTGTTTTGGCAGTCTCCTAAAACTAACACATGCTCAAAGTATTATTTTAGATACAACTCTTATTAGCCTATCTTTTTTAGGATTTTATCTTTCTAAAAAAGATCCAGCTAAGCTTTAATTTTATACTAAGCTCATAAGTATTTGTCTTTGCCATAGACACAAAAAAAGCCCGACCGAAGTCGAGCTTTTTTAGTTATATTCTTCTAGTGAGAATTAAGAACCGAAATCGTCAAATGCGATCATTTCTTTTTCTACACCGAGGTTGAAGAGCATATCTTGTACTGCGTCATTCATCATTGGAGGTCCACAGAGATAGTATTCAATCTCTTCTGGAGCTTCATGATTATTGAGGTATTGCTCAAGAATAACTTGGTGAATGAAACCTTCGAAACCATCGCCTTCTTCATCACTAATATCGCCCTTAAGCTTCCAGTTATCTTCCGGAAGTGCATCAGAGAGACCCACATAGTATTTGAAGTTCGGGAAATCAGCTTCGATTTTCTTGAAGTGATCATCGTAGAACATTTCACGTCTTGAACGAGCACCATACCAGAAAGTCGCTTTACGGCCAGATTTCTTAGTGTGGAAAAGGTCAAAGATGTGCGAACGCATTGGAGCCATACCAGCACCACCACCGATGAACATGATCTCGCGGTTTGTGTCTTTCATAAAGAACTCGCCGAATGGACCAGAAATCGTAACCTTGTCACCCTTCTTACAATTGAAGATGTAAGATGATGCAATACCAGGAGGCACATTAGGAAGACGTGGGGGCGGAGATGCAATACGCACGTTAAGCATGAGCTGGTTACCCTCAGCAGGGTAAGAAGCCATTGAGTAAGCACGAACCACTTCAGTTGGGTTGTTAGCTACGTTATCAAAGATCTTGAATTTATCCCAATCTTCACGGTACTCGTTTTCGATTTCGAAGTCAGAGTACTTGAGATTATCATACTTAGGAATCTCGATCTGAATGTAACCACCAGCGCGGTAGTCAATGCTTTCGCCAGGAGGAAGTTCAACAACAAATTCTTTAATGAAAGTGGCTACGTTGTCATTTGAAACAACTTCGCATTCCCATTTCTTAATTGAGAAGATTTCCGGCTCAACTTCAATCTCGAGGTCTTCTTTAACCTTGAGCTGACAGGCGAGACGAATGCCTTCTTGTTGTTCTTTGAGTGAGAGGTGAGCTTTCTCTGTAGGGAGCACGTCGCCACCACCAGAGATAACTTTACAAGTACAAACACCGCAAGAACCGCCACCACCACATGCTGATGGGAGTTGAATGCCAGCGCCTGAAAGTGTATCGAGAAGTGTAGAACCACTTTCGACTTCTAAAGCAGCGTCTTGATCTTCGTTAATGAGGATTTTAACGTTACCTTTTTTTACGAGGAAATTCTCGCAGATCATCAAGAAAATGGTCAAGCCAATGATGATGATAAGGAATACAACGATACCCGCACCAACTGTGCCGCCATCAACTGCATTAATAAGTGTATTCATAATTATTTATCTCCTTTAACTGGAGCTTCGACGTCTTTTGCTGCCGGAACTTCAGGAGCTTCTTCGATTACTGCTGGTTGCTCGATAGCCGCCTGCTCAGTAGATGAAGATTCTTCAGCTTTTTTCTCTGGAAATTTAATACCCATGAAGCCCATGAAAGCCATCGCCATAAGACCGCAAGTTAAGAAAGCGATACCAAGACCACGCATGCCCTTAGGAACATTTGAGTACTGCATTTTTTCACGAATCGCAGCAAAAACTACGATCGCCATTAACCAGCCAAAACCACCTGAGAAACCGAACATGGCCGCTTCAGGAAAAGTGAAGCCTTTATCGTTCATCATTAGTGAACCACCGAGGATCGCGCAGTTTACAGCGATAAGCGGAAGGAAAACACCGAGTGAACCATAGAGTTTGGCAGAAATCTTCTCAATGAACATTTCGAGGAACTGAACCATGGCCGCAATGAGGGCAATGTAAGAAACGAAAGTCAAGAAAGTTAAGTCAAGGTCAGGCTTGTTGAACAATTGACCGATAAGGTTTTGCTCACCTGGCTTAAGGAAGTAATTAGAAACGAGCCATGAAGCTGGGCAAGTTACAGTCGTAACGAACCATACAGCACAACCCATACCAACAGAAGTATCTACTTTCTTTGATACGGCTAAGTAAGAGCACATACCAAGGAAAAGTGCGAAAATCATGTTTTCAATGAAGATCGCTTTTAATGCTAATTCTAACATGATTAATCCTCGAACTGTTTAGTGTAGTTATGGTGAACCCACACGATCAAGGAAATAATCACAAAGGCTCCGGTAGGAACTACCATAAGACCACTGTGCTTGTAACCAAAAGCATCTGGAGAAGAAGTGAGTATCTCTTTACCGAGGAGTTTGCCCACTCCGAAAAGTTCGCGGAAAAACGCCACAATTACGATAATTACACCATAACCGAGACCGTTACCAATACCATCCATAAGAGCTGGTACAGGAGGGTTGTGAAGTGCATAAGCTTCGGCACGACCCATTACGATACAGTTTGTAATAATGAGACCAACAAAAACTGAGAGCTGACGAGAGATGTCGTAAGCATAAGCTTTGAGGATTTGGTCAACAAGAATTACCAGTGTAGAGATGATTGTTAATTCGATAATAATACGAATTTTATTTGGTATCTGCTTACGGAGTAAAGAAACCGTAAGGTTTGAAAGACCCATAACCGCCGTTACTGCTACAGCCATTGTAAAAGCAGGCTTTATCTGCGTTGTTACAGCCAGTGCAGAACAAATACCAAGTACCTGAACAGCAATAGGGTTTTGAATGATAAATGGGTCTTTAAACGCTTTCATTGTATCGGACATTATTTGTTGCCTCCACGATAGTGTTCAATAACTTTTTCATAGTTCTTAAGAGTTTTAACAAGCCCCTTATCAATACCATCCATTGTAAAAGTAGCACCACTAACCGATATGTAGTGATTTGGACTATCTTTTGCGATGGCGGCATCTTTAGACGCTTTTGGTGCAAGAAGTGCTCCATTATTATCAATAATTTTCTTACCTTCAAAAGAGACCTTCCAAAACTCTTGCTCAATCTCTGCACCAAGACCAGGAGTTTCTTTGTGATCGTAGTAGACAATACCTTTAATAGTTTCTGCATCACTCTCTAAAGAGAGATAACCGTAACAAACTGACCACAAACCAAAATCTTGAGTCGGAAGCACAATGGCCGATGGTTTATCTGCTGCTTTGTCAGCAGCTGAATCAAACTTAAGAAAGTATGGGTAGCGACGCGAGGCTACTGGCTCTTTCTCTTGTTTATAAAGGTCGAGATTTTTAAATTCGATCTCATTCATTTCAACTTCATTGCCATCAGCATCTTTAATAATACGAACAATAAACTTATCGTCTTTGCCTGCCTCAGAAAAGTATTCTTCAACATCTTTATCATTTTCAGCAGCTAGACCGAAAACTTGAACAATATTCTTTAATTTGAAAACTTTCGCATTAAGCTCCTGCTGGGGCTTAAGTGCTGTGGCAGTTGCACCCAGGATAACAGCGCAAACAACTGTAACAATCGTTGCGAAAGTCATCGTTTTTACATTAGACTCTTGCACGGTTCAATCTCCTTTTAATGCTCGACTTAACCACATAGTGGTCAATAAGTGGTGCAAAGACATTCATTAGAAGAACGGCTAACATTACACCCTCGGGATAAGCTGGATTAATAATACGGAAAAGCATTGACATCGCACCAGCACCAAAACCATAGATCCATTTGCCAAGATCCGTATTTGCTGATGAAACCGGGTCTGTCGCCATGAATACTAAACCAAAGGCAAATCCACCCATACAAAGATGCTTAACTGCACCAAGGGCCGCGATGTCGTTTGGATTTGTGCTACCAAGACTAATGAGCCATGCGAAGAGGAAACCACCTACAAGCATACCGAGCATAGTTCTCCAAGATGCAACTCCAGTTATTAAAAGAATGATACCACCAATGATACAAGCCAATGTAGATGTCTCACCAATTGAACCCGGGATAAAACCTAAAAACATATCCATTGTTGACCAAGTGATCTCATCGCCTTTAGCTGCAAGTCCCATTGGAGTAGCTGTTGCAACAACTTCTTGACCACGATCAAAACCTACCCATACTTTATCACCAGAGATCTGAGATGGGAAGTTAAAGAACAGGAACGCTCGGGCTGTCATTGCTGGGTTCAAGATATTCATACCTGTACCACCAAAGCATTCCTTGCCGATAAAGACGCCAAATGCTGTAGCCAATGAAACCTGCCAAAGAGGAATACTTGCCGGCACTACCATTGCTATAAGAATTCCTGTTACCAAGAAACCTTCATTAATCTCGTGTTTGCGGATACAGGCAAAAATACCTTCTATTATACCACCAGTGATATAAACAGTAAGAATAACCGGCACCACCATAATTGCGCCATAGACAATCATATCTACCATTCCTGGGAGAGCTTCGATTTGTCCATCACTTAGAAGTGCAGAATAATGTTGTAAACCTGTATTATAAATACCAAAAAGAATACATGGGACCATGGCAAGAACCACAGTAATCATCATTCTCTTGAGGTCGATGCTATCACGAACGTGAGCACCACGGTCAGTACGCTTATCGGTTACGAGGTGAAATGACTCACCCGCTTCGAAAAGGTAGTAGAATTTTTCAAGCTTGCCGCCCTTTTCAAAAAGGGGCTTCACCTTGTGAATTTGATCTTCAACGAATTTCACAATTAGCATCCTTCTTTACGGAAGAAGTCAAGACCCTTTCGGAGTGTGTCTTGAACTTCAATTTTAGATACACAGACAAAGTCGCAGAGTGCTAAGTCCTCAGGAGCAACTTCAAGGATGCCCAAGCCTTCCATAGCTTCCAAATCACCTGCCATAATACATTTTATTAAATGCACTGGATAAAGGTCCATTGGAACTACCGACTCATAAGCACCCGTCTGAACGAAAGCACGTTCACCACCATGATAACCTGTGTTGTGAGAGTATTTTTTATTTGGAGATAAGAATGAAAAGAAAGTTCTTGAAAATGATTCTTTCTCGTTACCAGGTAGTACCCACCCCATAAATTCCATTTTATTGATTTCTGGAATCACAGTAAGTTGAGAAGTACTTGAACCAATAAAGCCTCCAGTTATAGTACGGCCAGAGAGAACATCTCCCGAAATATAACGTAAGTTCTCATCTGATTTAACACGCCCCTTAGTGACATCGGCAACTGAAGCGCCCGTAATTACTTTCACGTGCTTGCGTTTATCAATTGACTCACCAGTAAGTGCGATAACTTTCTCTGAAACAACTTTACCTTGGATGAACAAATTACCGATGCTGATAACTGCTTGTGCGGTAAGAGTCCAAACGACTTCGTCTTTGTTAATGGGTGCAATGTGGTGAATTTGAATACCCACGTTACCTGCTGGGTGAGGGCCATTGAAGTGGTGAACTTTAGCATTTGCAGGATTCTTAAGAGCTTCAGAAAGATCAGAACGACCTCCCTCAATACCGAGATTTACAGAACCTGTTGTCAATTTCGAGAGCGCGTTGATACCTGCTTGGAAAGCGGCTTCGTTACCTTCGAGGATTAAATTGATTTCTGGAGCTAAAGGACCCGTCAAGTAAGCTGAAACGAAAATATCGCGTGGTTCAACTGCCGGATCTGCGAGAACCGCAAATGGGCGAGCTAGAACCTGGCCAAATAAGCCTGACTTGAGGATTTGCTCGAGAATCACTTCACGGCTTGTGTTGAGTAAGTCACCGGCACTAATAGCTTGAAACTCTTCAAACTCATCAGTTTCGTCAGCATCTACAATAACTTCTTGTAGAACACGACGCTCACCGCGCTTAACATCTTTTACTGTACCACTGACAGGGCTTGTGAAATAGAAATTTTCAGTCCCTTTCTGCAAAAAAAGCGGGGATCCGGCTTTTACCTTGTCTCCTGCTTTCACCATCATCTTGGGGCGTAGACCGTGAAATTCACGACCATCGAGCGCGACTTGCGTCGGTCGAGGTAGAGTCTCGAGAGTTGCTTCCGCATCTCCTTTGATTCTCAGGTCATAGCCTTTTTTCAGTTTGTAACTGCTCATGGCTTGTTTGTTTTCCTTGCTTGTTTATCGAAAAATTATAAGCTGTTATTTTTTTAACAGCTCGATTTAAAAAAATTGTTAACTACTCGCTTCTTCACTTTTTTTAGCTTCTTTGAGTGGACTGCCGTCACATCCGGTAGGATCCTCTTTTCCACATATGGAGCATCCGCCTTCGTTTAAAAACTCGTTGCGAGATGCACAACTTCCTTGAACTTCGTCATCTTTCTTTGCGAGAACCTTAAGGCCAACACCGAAAAAGAGGACGCCGAAAACGACCGCTGCTATAACTATATTTAAAAATGCATCCATATTTTATATAAAGACTCGTAGGTTAAAAAATCGCAAGACTATAGTGGATGTTTTATGAATTAAAACCAAAATATCCGATTTTTAAACATTTTATGACTTCTTACAAAACGCTTTCCTGCTCAAATTAAAAAATATAAACCTTTGATTCTAAGAGCTTAAAAACCCTCTCATCTTCTCGACGGAGAAATCTTCTTGATCACCAGTTTCCAGATTCTTCATCTGATCTTCACGGTCTTGCTCGGGAATAACGATGAATTTGGCGCCGCGTTTCTCGGCAAATTGAATCTGCTTGCCAAATTTTTTCACACTGGGAGCCACTTCCACATTAATACCATTAGCACGCATTTCTGTCGCCATTTTATTGGCTTTCGGACGCTGACTCTCATCAAAAAGAACGACATAAGTTTGCACTGGCGTTGGCGCTAGAGTATCGAGTCGGCCATTTTCAAAAAGAAGGTAGAGCAAACGACTTATACCAATTGATAAACCTACACCAGGAAGTTTCTTTTTAGAGAACTTCTCTGCTAAGTTATCGTAACGCCCACCCGAACAAACACTACCATAACTCTCGAGGCCATTAATCACACATTCATATACTGAGCCGGTGTAGTAGTCGAGGCCTCTTGCTATCGATAAATCAAAAATGACCGCACCATCCGGCAAGTGACTGAGGTTATCAAAAATTGTTTTAAGTTCATTCTGTGCAGCTGCCAAAAGCTCGTCACTCGTATCTAATTCTTGGATGAATTCCAGTGCTTGAGAAACAGAAAACTTCTTTTCTGCGAGTTCCGCGCAAAAAGTCGACTGCTCAATACTCAAACCACTCTTAATAAGAAGACGAACGACTTCGTCTTTGCCAATTTTATCAATCTTGTCGACGATAATGAGAGTTGCATTCATGTCATCAACATCCTGCTGACGATAGAGACCTTCAAGTAACTTGCGATTATTAATTTTCACCGTGAATTCGCCAATATTGAGCTGAGTGAAGATATCGTAAATAACTTGAACAACTTCAGCTTCATAGTGTAGGGGAAGTGTGCCGTCACCAATCACATCAATATCTGCCTGATAAAATTCACGATAACGACCTTTCTGAGGACGTTCACCACGCCAGACTTTTTGAATCTGATAACGCTTAAAAGGAAACTGCAGTTTAGCAAAGTTATCCGCTGTGTAGCGCGCCGTTGGTAAAGTTAGGTCAAAGTGCAAACCAAATTCAGCTTTCTTGTTCTCACCCTCTCCTGCTAAGCGATGAATGCCAAAAATTTCTTTACTCACATCACCCGTCGTCGCTAAGCTTTTCACTTTCTCTACTGCAGCAGTTTCAATCGGAGTAAATCCGTAACTCTCGTAGACTTTGGCTACAATATCTAAAATGCGCTTTTCTTGTCTTTTTGCAGCTGGCAACCACTCGGGAAAGCCACTCATCATTTTTGCTAATACATCTGCCATTGTTTGGCCCTCTAATCAAATTATTTAAAAATCCGCGCATTATACACTCCAGTGCATCAAAATCCACTCACTGCATAAGCCCTACACTATTGATTTATGAGCTTCCATGGTCTAGACTACAGCATTACACACCTACAGTAATTACTCAACAAAGTGAAGCATGAATCCTGAACAGATTTTACAAACTAACAAGAGATATGAGATTATTGCCTCTTCGCGACGACAGGTAAAAGTAATCATCAACAAAAAAACTTATTATTTATCGGATTCTATTTTTTCTATTCTTGCCGTTACGACACTGCCAATCAGCTACAATGAAATCATTCAAAAACTGACCACCTTATCTAGCAGCCACTCCCATTGGGTTCAATTGACGACTACTCTAAATCAAGCTATCAATATTGGTTTAATAACTTCGCCAGATAACTCCGCCATAGTAATCGGCACCAACTCTGCAAACTTTGATTCTGCCCCCGTTCATATTCGCATGCTCAATGATAAAACTCGAACTCTAGCTTACCAAAAAGCAATTCGTGAAGTCGTAAGCGAAAATGACATAGTCGTCGATATAGGAACTGGAACTGGAGTACTTGCCATCACTGCGGCACAAGCAGGCGCCAAACATGTTTATGCAATTGAGGCAACAGAGTTGGGGAAAGTTGCAGAACGCAACTTTGCAAAGAATAGGCTAAATGATAAAATCACTCTACTCGAAGGTTTATCAACTGAAATACATCTCCCTGAAAAAGCCAGTGTTTTAGTCAGTGAAATTATCGGTAATGACCCACTGAATGAACGCATAATACCCACTACAAAAGATGCTTGTAAAAGACTTCTTAAGCCTGAGGCTCGTCTCATTCCTCAAACCTTAGAAATATATCTATTGCCTTTAACAGTACCAACGAAGCTTATCAACAAGTACTTTTTCACCAAGAGAACTTGCTCTGACTGGAAGAATGCCTACCAAATAGATTTTTCAGAACTCCTCAACACTCCTACTAGTAATAGATTAATCGAACTTGGATCACATAAATGCAAGGACTTCCCCACTTTTAGCGAACCTCTCTTAATTTCCAAAATCGTTCTTAGTAAAATAAGTAATGAAACCCTATCAATACAAGGCTCTTTCAAATCTCAAATCGATGGAGTCCTAAATGGTTTTTTAATCTACTTCAACTCCAAACTATCTCCTCATACACTACTTACACTGCATCCTAATGAATCTGACTCACGAAACAACTGGGGAAACTCTATTTACGTCCTAGAATCAGCTCAAGTTTTATACACAAATCAAACAGTAAACTTTACTTATTCTTTTAAAAATAATCAATCCTCTATAGTGATTACCGACAATGCTTAAAAGCTTTCTCACTTTCATTAAACTCCCCTTTAAAATCAAGTTCTTAGCTTTAGAAGTTTTTCTTGAGCTCAACTTAGCCTGCCTACAGCTCAAAACTAAGGAATTTAAAAACCTTGCCAAAACTTTGGGTCAGAGCGAAAGTGAATCTCCTCAAAATGAATCCTCCATCTCAAATGAGATCAAGCTCCTTAAGCACCTCATTTTTCGAATAGCTGAACTACTTCCTTGGAAATGTGTCTGCTTTCCACAGGCGATCGCTGGGCAAAGAATCCTCAATAAAAAAAAACTTGAGTCCACACTCTATTTAGGCCTTAAAAAAGAAGATGGCGAAATCAAAGCTCATGCATGGTTGCGTCATCAACAGTATATTGTCACTGGCGATAATGGCATTGAAGAATACACAGTCATCAACAGCTTCACTCACGAGGTTTCTGATGATTAGAAAACGTTTAGAGTTCTTTTTCACCAAGGATTTCATCACTCAGATGAAAGTTTTTCTTAAACAGATTTCTCACTATAGGGAAATCATTTCCTTTTCACTTTTGCTGTCTATTATTGCGAATGCTCTAGGCTTGATTCCCGCTTTAATAAGTGGCCAAATTGTTGATGGCTACCTGAGCGGGAGAGAACTGGCCAACTCTCCACAAATTGAAAAAGAAATTTTGCTCTGGGCTGGCGCACTGTTCTTAGCCTACGTTTTAAGCGAAGTTTTAAATATTATCCAAAATCAAGTTCAACTACGTTTTAGAACCTCTTTCAACCATAGCCTTCAAGACAAGCTCTATAAACACGTGCTTCACTTGCCCATAAACTTTTTCAACAAGACAAAGTCAGGAGAGCTTCTTTCTCGTTTTACTAACGACATCAATCAAATCACTGGCCTCAGTAATCAACTGATCCTCACCCCTATCAACGCCCTACTTCGTCTAAGCGTCATCCTTGCTTACTGCTTTTACTTGAGTCCGTGGATTGCCCTTTTGATACTATTGATCATCGGAACTCTCACAATTCTCTGTATGTTCCTCACCAAAAAAACGCGCCCTCTGCAAAATGAAATCTATGATAAGCAAGCTGTGATCCACGGCTTTTTAAGCGAGGTCTTTCAAGGCATACGCACTGTTCGCTCTCATGCAAAAGAAGCAGAAGAAATATCTCAACATAGCCAACGCCACCTCGACCTCAATGACACTCGCCTCAAATCAAACCTTCAAATACAAGGTATCTACACTCTTTGGTCATTTATGCAGGCTATTGCGGCTGCCCTCATGCTGGCAGGTGGTTCCATCATGATCATTCGAGGTCATATGAGCTTAGGTGAATTAGTGGTAGTACAATTTTTCACAGCTCAACTTATGAATCCCATTTTCAATATCCTTTCTTCTATCAGTTCAACTCAAGGTGGACTCGCCTGCCTCGAGCGCTATCACAAGATCTTGTCAGAAGAACTCGATAATCCCCCTGACTCCAACAGGAAAAAGCTTGATAAATGTATTGAAAAAATTAAAATCGTCAACTTAAACTTCTCCTATCTTCCCGATAAGCCAGTACTAGAAAACATTTCTTTTACTATGCAAAAAGGAAAAACCTATGCCCTTGTAGGAACAAGTGGTTCAGGGAAAAGCACCTTAGCCGACCTTATATGTGGGTTCCAAAAAGCTTCTATCGGCAATATCCTTATTAATGGAATCGAACTCCAGGAACTCAACAAAGAAAATTACATCCAACATTTGGCCATCGTTCACCAGGCGAACTTTGTTTTCGATGGCACCATTCGTGACAATATCCTTTACGGCAATACTGAACTGACAAGTTCAGATTTAATCGAATTATGCCAAAAAGCTCAACTCCATGATTTTATTGACTCCTTAGAACTTGGTCTAGACTCCTACATCGGAGAAAATGGCATCAAACTCTCAGGGGGTCAAAAACAACGCCTCTGTTTAGCTCGCGCCTTTGCAGCAAAAGCCGACCTCATCATTCTCGATGAAGCGACAAGTCATTTAGATTCCATCAATGAACGACTTATTCAAAAAGCTGTTTTTGAAAATAAAAATGACCTCATCACCCTGATTATCGCTCACAACCTCAGCACCATCAAAGATGTCGATCAGGTCATTGTACTAGAGAAAGGGGAAATAAAAGAAATAGGAACTCATGAGGGGCTTATGAAGCTGAGAGGACTTTATTTTAACATGCTTAAAAGCTAAAAACTTAGTAAAGAAGTCTAATTTAACTATCATTTCTTGAACAAAGAATTGAATCCATCTAAACTGAAAATATTCTATTCATACATAAGTTTAATTTAGGTTCACAAAATATGAAATTAACAAATGACACAGTCTTACAACGCAATCCTGAAATTATCTCCAGCAAAATTGATGATGAAGTGGTGATGATGAGTATTGAAGAAGGCAAGTACTTTGGACTCGACCCCATTGGCTCAATCATTTGGGAGCTTCTCGATGAGCCCCAATCTCTTGAGCAAATACTCCCTATACTCATGCAAGAATTTGATGTTACTGAGGCACAGTGTGAAAAAGACTGCATGACTTTTATCCTCGATATGATTGATAAAAAAACCTTAATTTCACATTAGTTAATGGCCACAAGTCAAAATCAAGAACAAGAACTCTGCAAAGACTGTGGTTTTTGTTGCGACGGCACTCTCTTCACAAGGGCTACATCTTTCAAAAATGAAGCTCTACTTCCTAAAATGGGAGTTGAAATAGTCGATGATTCTTATTGGTTCAAACTTCCCTGTCAATATTTTGATAAATGTTGTACTGTCTATGATCATAACCGGCCTGCTATTTGCGGTGATTTCAAATGTCGTTTATTAAGTAAATTCTCTAATGGAAAGCTTGAATTCGATGAAATCAAAAAAAAAATCGAACAAATCAAAGATCAAAAAATTCGGCTAAAAAAACTCATCCCAAACATCAAAGAAACTCAATTACTTAAAGAAGCTTATTATGCTTTTTTAGAGAAAAACAAAAACGAGCTCAAAACAAAAAAATTTAGAATTCAGCATAGTCAGCTCTTACTGGAATGGGCTTCTTACGAAAATCGCCTCTCACAATTTCACCATAAAGAAAAAACGGCTAGAAAAGCGCCTAAAACTAAGTGATCATAAACAATGCGCAGCTTGACTCATGAATAAACTCGATAAGACCATGCTAAATAACGGCTCCTATGGCTTATTTGAAAACATTAGGCTAAATGAAGGCTCCATCCCGAATACTAAATCGTCAACAATCCAGCTTTATCCAAACTTAGGCCTCAACGCAAATAAA
This sequence comes from Lentisphaera araneosa HTCC2155, assembly GCF_000170755.1. Taxonomy (NCBI): domain Bacteria; kingdom Pseudomonadati; phylum Lentisphaerota; class Lentisphaeria; order Lentisphaerales; family Lentisphaeraceae; genus Lentisphaera; species Lentisphaera araneosa. The sequence goes on along the minus strand of NZ_ABCK01000025.1, from coordinate 47,071 downwards.
GTCATTGTAGAATTTGAGAATACAGGCACTTTCTATATCTCTAATGGAAATCAAATTGTCTATAATTTCATAGCCAATAAACTCTCATTTAATGACTATCTCCATAGCTTTATCACTGGCTTACTCCTCTTTCAAAGAGGGCATTTATTACTTCACGGCAACAGTTGCATATGGACTGATCAACACATTGCTTTTTGCGGAGAATCAGGCGTAGGAAAATCTAGCTTAGCCGCTCAATTTCACAAAAATGGAGCTCTATTCTTCTGTGATGAAATTATTTGTTTCGACAAACTGAGCAATATCACTTTGCCGGGCTTCCCCTTTCTTCGCTTATGGAAAAATGATCTAGATTATAACAAGTTTAACTCATCTCTTGTCTCTAAACTCTGGAATAATGAAGAGAAGTATAAACTCGATACTTCATCACAAAGAGTTGACGTAGATAAAGAATTAGACATCCTCATTTATCTAGAAACTGATGATTCCCTGAATAGCCCTCAGCTTAAGGAAGTGACTGGAACAGAAAAAGTAACCACATTTTGGTCGAGCTACTACCAACGTCCTGTGATCGACTCCATTGAATTAACGGCTCAATTTAATCAACAATCTTTCGATATTTTAAAAACACTTCGAGTTTTTAAATTAAAGCGCCCCAATCACAAAGAGTCTCGCTTAGAATGTTTTGAACTTATTAAAAAAGCTTTAAAGTAAATAAAGATCACTAAAAGATAAAAACACATGCTTTCTCACTCTCAGCTTGATATCCAAGGTGATATCCATATTTACTCTCATTCATCTTTAGCAGAACAAGCTGAAGAATACGTTTTATCATTATTTACCCAAACAGAAAATAACTTTGTAAATAAACTCTACGGTGACTTTTCCTTCCTCATTCACGATCAAACTAAGAACGAATACTTTGGTGCCAGAGATCATTTAGGTGTCATCCCGTTTTTCTACTGCTTCCAAAATGATAAGATATTCTATTCCACTAAACTCAAAGACCTCGTCCATAACCCTGAAATTACTCCGCAAATCAATGATGATTGGGTCATACGTTATTTAAATGACTGGGAAGAAGAGGAACACGAAACGGCTTATAGCAATATTTTTCGCTTACCACCAGCTCATTCACTTCATTATAAAAATGGGAACTTAAAAATCTCTCGCTATTGGCAAATGACGAAACCTGAAACTATTAATATTAGCCGTGAAGAAGCTTGCAGACTTTTTAGAGAAAAATTGACTTATGCCGTCAAACAAAGACTTCCTGTTGATGATACTCCGCTGGCAAGTGAGCTTACGGGAGGTGTTGACTCCACTACCATTACCGCACTTGCTTCAAAAATTGACAGTGCAATACATAGCTTTACTCATGCCGCAGAGCACGGTAATGATGAACGTTATTTGGTTAATGACTTTCTAGAAATGCACCCGGAAATCAAACACAAACTGATCACAAAAAAAAATGTCAACATTGCTGATGATTGTCGTTGGGCAACTACACATTTAGCTCAACCGCCAAGAGCAGGTGTGGGTGAATGGGCTCGTCAACTTATGCAGGCCGCAAGTGAATCAGGTTCCAAAATTATTTTCTCAGGCTTCGGTGGCGATGAGGGGGTGAGTCAAAGAGCTAGCGGCTGTGCTTATGCAGAATTCATTAAAAACCACCAATGGGGTCATATCTACATCGAAGCTAAAAACCGCCGCCCTATTTTATGGCCCTACACTTTTTCTCATATTATCTATAAATACTTCTTCAAGAGCAAGCCACTTTTTTTTGACAACTCCTTTGACCAAAACTTTCTCAAACCGGAATTCCGCCTCCCCCCACAAAAGCAAAACCATGGCCTACCAAGAAAAAGCACTTTTGAATACACGAAATACCTACTTCCCGACAGGAGACATACTGCTCAGCGCCTTGAAGAATCTTATCAATTAGGCGCAGAGTTCGGCTTACAATACCGTTACCCTTTACTCGATATTAAACTCATTGATTTTTTCAATTCCTTACCTACGCACTGTAAAGTCTACCTCAATCAAAATCGCTATCTCTTTCGAAACGAATCCATGTCCGACCTTACACCAAAAACCATACGCTACAACTATGACAAAAGCATTGGAGGCAGTATCGTCCCCGGCTTAGATGAAGTTTGGACTACTCTTAACTCTGAGTTAGATCAAGTTTTTGATTTGCCCCACATTAATCAGCATTATATTAAGCAAGCTCATCAAGAGAAACATCCCACAATCCCCATATACCTACTTATTGCTTGTAAAGAACTCTATCGAAAGTAAATCTTAGACTCGCTTTGGGAGTAAGCGACATACATAATTAACTCGCGCATTTCTTATCCTGCCCCTTCCCCTTAGTCCTACCACAACGATTACTATTGTTCTCTATACCGTTATCACCACCACCCGTATATGTGTAATGATCAATCGACAGAGATAGAGTCCCGTATCACGCAACGTAAACGTCGTCGTTGGCCTTTAATTTTTACAGGAGCCAACGGTTTATTCTTGATTAGGTGAGTACCGATAACTCTGAGAATATTAAAGGCGAGCATGGCGCAGTGCAGAAAAAACTGGTTTGCCACGAATTTGCCCGAAGGTAGGCGTTCCACATTCATATCGGTTTTGAGTTCGCTATGATACTGTTCGCTGGTTCCGTGATCATGGTAGAGATCAATTACATCTTCAGCTTCTTAAGGGAGGTTTGTCCAATATGTTTCAACTTCTATCTCAGGTATTAAGAGCTTATTGCCGTCTTGATCTTCCAATCGCTCTGTAACCTTAAAGATTAAAGGAATCGCGCTACGTTTTTCATTGTTGCCCGGAGACTTATGATGAACTTCTCCCACCAATATATTCTTGCCATCACGCGATTTGAGTTGACGGCCAAGGCGTCGCGCATTAGCAAGCCACTGAACTTTATCTTCTTTTCGAAGGTTTCGTTTTATCAAAAAGTAGTGGTCTTCTGGTAGGTGATCAAAGTTAATTTCAGCACCATGAGCAGAATCTAAGCGAAGTAGAACTGGGTGATTAAGATTAAGTTCTTTGACCATAGTAAAACTCTCGTCTAAAAACTGCGGCATTCCTTTCTGTGCGTGCTGTGATCCTGGTCGTAATTCCTGATTGAGCATAAAACCCTGAGTTCCGATATAAGCAAACATGGGAGAAAAACCATCGTGGTTTTTGTATGTCCAGCATACATGCTCTTTTTGACTACCGGAATTATCCATGGGTGAAACGTCCATATCAAGTGGAATGAAATCCATGCCACCTTTTGAAATTTGACCTACCGACTGCTTTTTAAGAAGCTTTGTATTCGCTTGCTTCAAAAGGCTTTTATGCTTGGATGGCATCGTTTCCAGGCGTTGGCGAAGTCGTTCCTCTGAGGGCACACTATTTAATCCAAGCGATTTGCTAAAGACTTCATTTTCACGAAACTGATTTATGTCTGTGTAGCGCTCACGACCTTGAACCAGCAAACCTATTTGTGACTTAAAGATATCTATATCCTGAAAGGTATGATTTGCTTTATGCTCTGTATTGAATGTTTGATCTATTTCACTTTGATGGAGTACTTGACCGGCGAGATATATTCCACCAAAACTGTGAAGAGAATCATTGCCAGTAGCGAGTTTAAATGCTTTATTCATGAAGAAACCTGTTGGGTGATTTTGGTGTGGTAACTTAAATTAATGTAAACCAACAGGTTTTCTTGTTTTTACGGTGTTTTTTCAGAAACAGCTCACGGATTCAGGAGTAAGCTTTAAAAGCCTTTCAGCCTCAAGCTTTGAAGGTGCATTAAAGATATCTCTAATATCTTGAGCTACTTCTGAGCGCATAGCTTTCTTAGGGACATAAGCACCAGCATTTTGCTGTAAGTGAAATTGACATCTCTGCCATGGGATAGAACCAAATACAGTCTTTAACGCTGCTTTTAGGCCCGAATGACTATCACTGGTAATCATCTTGAGGCCATGGAGTCCTCGAGCATTCAATGACAGAAAAAAGTTCCTCCAATGAACTTCCGCTTCACTTAAAGAAACACTTGTTCCGAGGACTGAACGTTTTCCTGATTCATCTATTCCATAGGCAATAAGTAAAGCACAATCTCGAACAGTCTTATCTACTCTAACCTTCTCGTATCTCGCATCCACCAAAAGATAAGAATATTTACCTAAAGGACGGTTGCGCCACTTTTCTAAACTCTCATCTAGCTCAGTTACCACACGGGATACCTGTGATTTACTTACAGATAGACCACACATTTTCTCTAAAAGTTTAGTCACCTTTCTAGTCGATGTCCCCTGAATATAACTCTCTGCCATAGCTGTCATTAAAGCTCGTTCACTTCGCAAGCCTTTCTCCAAAGAACTTGGATAAAAATCAATTTCACCTCTGACTTGAGGGATATTAAGCTTCATTGCTCCAAGTCGAGTGTTTACAGTTTTATTTTTATAGCCATTAGCATAACCCAAGCGACTTTCATTACGTTCATATGGATCAGCTTCAAGAGAATTACTTCTCTCCACTTTCATCGCTTCATTTAATAAAACTCTCATCGCTTCAAGTATTCCGCTTTCGCCGTTTTCTGTAACTTGTTGGATCATTTCTAATAAGACGCTACTGTTTTCTTGTGTAGAGTGGTGCATAATAATTCCTTGTGGGTTGTTTTGGTGCAACACCACTCTGCATCTTCTTTACCCCGAGTTACAAACAACTTCCTCAATTTCGCTCCGACGAGAAAGTTCCCATTCTCGCGAAGTCTCGGAAGCTATTCATAACTCTTAAAGCAGAGCAATAGCAGAATTTACAGAAAATTTGGGACACTACCTCGACAGACTTATTACAGTAGGTTTCAACCATTTTTTTTTCATCGCAAATGCATCCTTAAATTAACTGAATATACAAGTAATAGAAATAAAATCCTATCCACCTAATACTAAGTATATATGGTGAAATCACCCCATTTACAAATGAAACTTAAGATTTATGTAGTCAATCATTTGCATTAAGCAATAGTATGTATTGGGGCGATCCAAGTAATGACACTTAGCGATATTCGCAATTTTTGTACGTCTTTTCAGCATATCTTTCTCAGAATAAATCAGTTTCTCGATACTTTTTCGATAGTGGCCTTCTTCAAAGAGATTTAACTTCTCCCAACCACTCACATTTCTTATATTTGGCTTGGTGCAGTCTGTGGGATTCAAAATAAGTAACTCATCCAACTCAATTTCATCGCTGCAAAAACTAAAACCCTTCACATAATTTAACTTTGTGGGGAAATGATCAATATTTTCAAAATCCGCTGCCCTCACTGACATCCGGGTCATTGTTTCTTTCGTGACTCGTAAACGTGGGAAGCCTGGATGCATCATCAACTTATCACCTTCGACCTTCAAGGCAATGACATCATCAGAATAAACTGTGTACCCCTCTTCCATAAAAGCCAGAGTCAATGTTGACTTACCCACACCAGATGAGCCACAAAAACCAACGGCTCTATCTCCTATTTTCACACAGGCTCCATGAAGTAGGAAGTATCCTCGCAACAGCAAGCAGGCGCTCAATACCTGACCATAAATGAAACTACGCAGTTGAAAGTCATCTTCGGTAAAGACTTGCAAAGTTACTTCTTTACCATTTCTAGAGACTAAGGCTCGGATGACATCGGTAAAATCACACAGTAGACAATAATCATTAGCCTGCCACCAGTCCCCATACCAATCAGGGCCATTGATTTGATCTGGTGTTTCACCAAATACAATTTCTATATCAGCTTCGCCTTTAAAGTCCCTGACAATCAACTCATCGAGTTCAATTTCTGAAGTGACTTTTAGGCCATAAGCAAAATATTTGAACACAAAAACCCTATTAGATAAACTTTGCGAAATTCGCGAAGTTCTGTTTCATTAAATCGGCTTTCGCTTCGGATAGAAATGCGAAGTCCGCAAAATCAAAGCCAGGCGCCACTGTACAACCTACGAGAGTATAATTACCTGTACTTTCCGCCGCTTGCCAACGACCACCCTGAATACAGTGCTGATAATTTGTTGAAGCTCCTCCTAACTCAAATTCTTCAAAGCTCTGTAAATCTCCAGCAATCAAGCGCAAGGGAGCTCCCTCGAAAAAATGCCAAAACTCATCATGTAATACTTTATGGAAACGACTCACTTGCCCTTTGCATAATAAAAAGTAGATCTCCGTGACGGCGGATCGTTCGGATTCTGCAGGGTGAGAAAAGACATTTTCACTCGAGCGATAGGTCTCTTTGTAGTAACCACCTTCCGGATGCTCAATCAACTCTAGAGTTTCAATTAGTTCTTTGGCACGTATGTTCACTTGATATCCATTTTAGTTACTTCCTTGAACTACTTAAAAATATACAACCACATTTAAAAAACTAGAAGATTGCCTCACTATGGTTTTAACAGAAAACATGCCTAAAAATAATCCAATGCTTCACGAAATAATAAACACACTTGTTAATCTAAACAAATTAAATATATTTATATAATTAATGATAGGTTATTTGCATGAAAAAACAATGGAGCTCACCAAGCATTGCAATTATATTTATTAGTCCCAGCACATTAGCCGGTGGTACAAAGAGTGGTGAAGAAAGGTATAATAGAAGATGTGAATTAAGGAGGGTAAAGCGGCAGAACCCACCTACTAATAGAATATGTAGTTAGTATTGTATTAGAAATACATACCCATAAAATTAATGAATCCAAGTAGTAAGTTCAACAAGTCTGTTAGCCCTAAATATTTAATTTTATCTGCTTAAACGAAGTATTAAAAAGCTTGCTTAAAAGGAATGGAAATTATTTTTCTCACTCTTAAAGGCTCGAACGGCTGAACCCTAATCATTTTATTTTATTATGTAATGAGCTGATACAACAGTGTTTTATTGAATAATTCATCCCTAAAAAGCAAGATTAGATTATTTGAGAAATAAAGGGCACTATAAGTAAATGAGGTAAATGTTAAGTTCTAACAATTAAAACTAACTACCAATATAACGACGCCCAAATTTCTTTTTACCAGACTCTAAAATCGCAGGGTTATTTCCCCCAAAAGTTGAACTCAGTACCTCTAATTCATTAACTTGAGGGCTTTGCCAATTCTTTTTTTTAAAATTTTTCTTCATAAAAGCTTTTATTAAAGTTTAGTCGCTAATTTTCAACAATGTTAAATTCTTTTTTTGACGCATTAATTCAAAATAAAATAGCTGAGAAATCGAAAAACAAGTATTTGATTTGTATAAGTTAAACTTACTTACAACTAAATAATTGTCACTGAATTTTGAATGAGTAGGTCAGTCTCGGTATATGTGCTATGGGAGTAATGCTGATAGGTATTACCATCCAAATCAAGAGAGCCATTGTCTATCCAATCAATCAAGCCGAAATCGACTGAACCACTTCCTTCAACTCTTAATGCACTTGTCTCGTCTCCTATAATGAGTGAATCTGGGAGACTCTGAATTAAATCAAGGTCAATAGTCATACTGCGACTGCCATTAATTTCTAGAATTTCAAAATCTCTAATTTTACTATTAAAGTCACCTAGATTAATATTATTTACATTAACACGTAATGTATCAATACCGCTCCCACCATCAACTCGCCGAAAATTTTGATTATTAATAACAACCAAATCATCTCCTGCACCTGCAGAGGCCGATTCCGGATTACCTGAATTCACACCTATACTAAATAAAGTATTTGACGTACTATCACCTATTAAATGCCAATCTGAGCCTGTTGCAGAGTCAGAACCGCTCACTTCTTGAATATTATTCCCCCCATCAGAGAAGTCTTGACCTAAAATCACATACGCACTACCCGCATTAGTTCCTGAGTCATGATATGGCGCTCCGACAACAATATCATCATAACCATCTCCGTTGATATCACCTGCTCCACTCACATCAATACCAAAAAAATCTCCAGTCGTATTACCTAAAATAGTCAAGCCAGAGCTTCCCAATAAATCTAGAGAGGTATCACTAAGGGTATCACCACCAAATACGACATACGCCGCACCTGCATAAACCTCGCCTACTGAACTATAAGCCGCTCCAATCACAATGTCGTCAAAACCATCACCATTCACATCGCCAGCCGATGCAACACTAATACCTGTATAATCCCCTGCTTCTGCGGCGTTAATTGTTATACCCTCGGATGATGACAAGGCCGATAAATCAATATCGTTACCTAGAGTATTATCACCGTATACTACATGAACTCTCCCATAAGTATAATAGCTATTGGTTGGAGAGCCTATCATTATGTCATCAAAGCCATCTCCATTAATATCGCCAGCTGATGAAATTGAGTATGAACTATAATCAAATGCATTTGCTCCTGTTATTTTAAGACCCACACCTGTTAAATTAGACAAATCTATATCTGAATGAGAGGTATCCCCAAAAATTAAATATGCTGCCCCTTTATCGTCAGCTCCATTTCTAAAGGATCCAATCAATATATCGTCAAGATCGTCTCCATTCACATCACCTATTGATGAGACCGAAAAACCACTCCAATCTTGAATACTTTCTCCTGTTATTTTTATTCCCGAACTACCTAAATTGTCTAGATCGACATCGCTAAGGTCTGTATCACCGTAAATCAAATAACTCGTTCCAGATCTAGTGCCATTCTCAGATGCCCATGGTGCTCCAATAAGTAAATCATCTATACCATCTCCATTCACGTCTCCAGCACCATCTAGTGAAAAACCTGTCACTGATCCAGCCTGTTCGTTTAAGGTAGTCAGAACAATAAGATCAGGATCATTAACATTTGTTAGATTCCCAAGATTAATACTACCAACCGATTCACTCCCTTTAATAATATACACACGACCACTGTCCTCTCCTAATCCATCGAAACCCCAGGCTCCCACAATTAGATCATCATAACCATCACCATTAAGGTCTCCACCAGATGAAACCTTGTAGGCAAAGTCATCACCTTGGTCACCCCGAATCCTACGTATACGGTTATTCCCCAAATTAGATGCGCTTTGGTCGTCGGGCTGTTCTTTACCAAAAACAATATATGAAGTACCCGCATCAGTTCCTCCATCATCGTTAAATTTTGCCGTGACTAAATAGTCGTCAAAACCATCGCCATTATAGTCTCCTGCATCAGAAACTTCACCACCAAGTTGATCCCCATCATTTTTGCCATCGACAATTACACCGAATTTAGCTATATCATCAGTCGCATTAATTACTGTAATTGGGTTCGAAATATCTTCGTCTATATCTCGTTGAATTTCTAAATTAGCTCCACCATTCGTATAAACCTCAAAAATGGTGCCTCCATCAACAACATTTTCTTGCTGCTCCCAAGTCTCAAGAGAGCTTGTTACAGAGCCATTAGTCCCTGTAAATCGGAGAGTCCCAGTTTCTGAGATGGAGATGATATCTGACGCAGAGACGTTGATTATTTGTCCACTAGACCCAAGATCAATGACATCAAGGTTTTGAATACCCTCAGCAATCAGTTCATTGAGACCCAGTTCAGAATCTGAATTATCGTCTAAAGCTACAAAACCCGCATCAGAAAAAGAAAGCGTATCGCTACCAGTACCAAAATCTAAAGTACTCGAAGTCAAATTAGCTAATGTTAAAACATCATCTCCATTAGAACCACTAATCGTTGATCCCGAAGCATTAACTATTGTCGATCTACCAGCAGTCAAAGTGACATTTTCCAAGTCAATCAAAGTCATTTCTGCGTTACTAGTTCTATCTAGAACAACACTATCATCCAGCCCATTAGTCCCATCTATCGTGCCTTGGAAGTTATTTTTCCTAAGGTCTACTGTATCGCTATCTCCTTCAAGGTAAATTATCCCTGCGAAACGCGTATTGTTTACGATAACAGTATTATTCCCCGCAGTATAAGCCCCTGAACCTGTATGCAACTCTGCGTTAGAATCTGTCCGAGTAACTATTATCCTATCATTTCCCGCATCACCATAAACAACACCTGCAGAATCTGTCCCCCTCAATCGAATTCTATCCGCTCCATCTCCACCATTTATCACGCCACTAAAACCCGCTCCATCAATAAAGAAATTATCGCGTGAATCCCCACCGTTAACTACGCCACTGTAATTATCACCATCAATTTCAATTCGATCATTTCCAGACTCTCCATTTATAATTAAATCACTAGCGTTAGAATTTAAATAAACGCGATCTCCGCCATTGCCAAGATTTAAAACCCCTGTGGCGTTGATTGAATCAACGCCGTAGGTGATTGTATCTCGGTTAGCTCCCCCAAAAAAAGTAATATTAGAATTTTCACCTGTCACATTCAGGATATCATTACCTAAATCCATACTCAAATTAAGCGCAGTAAATAAGTCTCCATTAATACTAACTACATCTGCACCAGAACCTGTATCCAATAATGTAAAGTTAATATTATCACCATTAACGGTTATTGTATCCAAATGGTTCTTTCTCACTTTGAGGGGATGAGGTTTGGTATCCCAGTTAAATTTCCTTTAGTGAAATAGAGCATCATTTTTAGATATTCTTTAGATCTAAACCCTCTGGCCCGTCTTTTAACTGCTGAGAAAACGGAATTAATTCCTTCCAATACAGCATTACTTGTTCCGTGCCTCCATCGAGCAATAATTCCATCAAAATGTTTTGTAAGAGATTCGGCAAATTTCTTTAGAGGGTTTAAAAAGTATTTCCACATTTCTTTTTCAGCTTCATTATGAACCCAAGATATCCATGCTTTTAACCCTAACAAAGCTTTGATTTCGGACTTCGTTTTAAAAATATCTTGGAGACTTAAGCGCATTTGGTATGCCATGGCTGTTGCAGTGTTCAGCTCTTTTAATTTTTCTATAGTTTGCTGATCTTTTTCCTTGAGTTTGTCTCTGTTCTTTTGAAATAAACGAGGCTTTTTTAGGAGGTTTCGAATATCACCTTTTGTACGGCGCTCTCTGGAACAAACTTTGCCAATTGCTTTGTTTAAGTTTTGTGCAATATGGAAGTAGTCAAATACTTTACGAGCATTGCGCATATTTGAATCAACGCCACTTTTATAAGAGGGACTCATATCCATGCTAACTTCAGTAATTGCATGAGGGTGACCGTCTTTCAGGTAAAGTTCCTCGGTGAATTGTTCAAAAACTTGTGCATCTTTGCCGTCTGCAGCGAATAGAACACTATGGTTTTCCATATCCACAAAAACACTTACATAACGATGACCTTTTGCGATACTCAACTCATCTACTCCAATTCTCGTGAGTTCACTCCAGTCAAGTTTGGCCCGTTCTTTATCAATATATACTCTTAGAATCCTCCATAATTTTTGATCATCAACTTTCATTAATTTACCTACTTTTGACACGGGCATATGACGCATGAGGGTCAAGGCTAATGCCTCAAAGTCTTTACTGGAATGTTTATTGACACCTTCCCAAGGAGCTCGAATTGTCCACGTTTTTTTACAGGATTTACAAAGGGCACGAGGCAATCGGCATTTTAATACAGTTTTATAAGTCCACATTTGTAGATGATCCCATAGCCTTTCATTTGCATGATCTTTTATAATTAAATCGGTTCTCTTACAACAAGGGCATTCCATACCTTCTAAAAGTTTAGCTGTATCTTTAATTGTCACTTCAATACATGATTGCTCTGCCAAAACTTCTAGTTTACTAACTTCCCATTTATCCCCGAGATTTAACATTTCTGCAAAAAGTTGTTCGGTCATCATTAGCTCCTATTTTGATAAGCTTAACAATACTCCTTGGAGCATCTATCCACAAAAAATGAGAAAGAACCATCCAAATTATTATAAAATGATGCTGACGATATATTAACGTTGTTGGCATCTACTATAAAACTATCTAAACCGTTAGTTCCGTTAATGCTCCCCGTATGTCCAATTGCGGGACTTTCAATATTTATTGTAATGCCTGACAAACCATCGGCTTGCCCATCTATATCAGAGTTGAATAAGACATCATTTGTATCTACAATCGTGTAAGTGGCAGTTCCTGGATCAAGAGGCATAAAATTTTACCTTATCTAATGAATTATCTAAATAACTTTGTAAGTAATATTAATAAAAATCAAGAGCAAACCACAAACTAATCCGAAGATTAGTTTATTTTGTAACATAAAACCGTCTTAAGCGCCTAGATTTTACATAATATGTTTACAATTCAATACTTAAAAAACTAATAATCAGGCTCTAAAATCAAAACCCTAGGGTATTTACATATTATGCAGGGCAATTTCACTCTGAGTGGGAGTATACTTAATGAGAAGAACTTTTGGAAAACTTTTATGAACGACAAAGACAACTACGGACTCTTTATTGCAGAATATGGCAAAGCGCTCCCAGCTTTACGTGCTTTTCTGCGTCAATTACTGCCGACTTGGCATGATGTAGATGAAGTGATGCAAGAAACAAGCATCATTCTTTGGAAGAAATTTGACCAATTCGAACAAGGTACCAGTTTTTCGGCCTGGGCCAGTATGGTGGCCCGCTTTGAAGTCCTCAAATACCGCCGCGGCAAAAGCCGCGATCGCCACGTCTTTTCTAACGAAACTCTAGAAATCCTCGCTGAAGAATGCCTAGAAATTGAGGAACTACTAGCTGAACAACGTCAAACACTTAAAACTTGCTTTGCCAAGCTCGAGCAAAAACAACAAACCCTCCTCATCCAATCTTATTCACGTGATTTAACTATCAAAGAACTCGCAGAAAATGAGGGTAAAACGCCAGGGTCGCTCTACAAAGTTCTCGACCGTTTACGTATCAAACTCATGAAATGTGTTAAAGAGAATGGAGATTTAGCTCATGGATAAACTCGAAAAGCTCATTGCCGCCTACTGTGATGGCAACATTTCTGATCAAGACTCCCAAGAACTCGAAAGCATTCTTGGATCGTCCGCAGAAGCGCGCAAAAAACTCATCGAATACATGAACATCGATGCTGGACTCAAAGAAATAGCTGATGCAGAGAACGACATCATTGCTTTCCCAAAAGAAAAAATTCAGAAAAAAACTAGCGCCTGGCTCTATGCTGCAGCGGCCTTACTCGTGATCAATTTAGCGCTCCTTTTTCAGCCGACTAAAACTCAACCCGAAATGGCAGAGGCACTCGTAGAAAAACCACAGGCCGAAACTCAGATTCCAGACTTTAATCGCAATGCCATTGCGCAAATCACCCGCGCCGTCAACACTGAATTCGTTGATGAGAATTCTAAAACTCTCAATCCTGGACAACTCAAACTCGAATCGGGTTTGTTGCAAATCGAATTTTTCTCTGGCGCCACCATGGTATTGGAAGGCCCGGCTGAAATTGAACTCATCAGTGCCATGGAAGTCGCAGCCCTCTCAGGTAAAATGCATGTCAAGGTTCCCGAAACGGCTCAAGGCTTTATTGTCGACACAGGAAAAATGCAGGTTCATGATTTAGGAACAGAGTTTGCCATCGATATGAATAAACCCTCTCCGGAAGTTCACGTCCTCGATGGTGAAGTGGAAATTCACCACGACAAGAAAAAACTCAAAACCCTTCTTAAGTCAGATTCTATTGCTTGGAATAATTCCTCTGAATCAGTAAAATATATCGAATCGCGAGAAGATTTCATTTCCTACCGTCAAATAGGTCAAGTCGACAACTATAATCATCAAAACCGTCAACAAGAATGGTTGAGTTACCTCGACGAACTCAAAAGCAGAGATGACCTCTTACTCCTTTACGACTTTCAACAAGAGGAAGAATGGCAACGCACCCTTCAAAACCAGGCCCCCTTTGGCAAAATGGAAGGCGCTATCATTGGAGCTCAATGGTCAGAAGGCCGCTGGCAGGGAAAATCAGCCTTAGATTTCAAATCAATCAACGCCCGTATTCGTCTCAACATCCCTGGTGAGTACACCAACATGACCATGGCTTGCTGGGTGAGGATCGATAGTTTTGACCGCTGGTTAAGTTCACTTCTTCTCACCGATGGCTTTAAAAAAGGTTCATTACACTGGCAACTGAGCGACATTGGTGAAATGATCCTTGGTTCTAAATTCTCTGATCAGAGAAATTCCAGCTTTGATCAGGTCGCTTACAATGTATTTTCACCACAAGTCATTCAGCTTGATGATATGGGCCAGTGGATTCATATCGCCGTAGTATATGATCATGAAAACGCTAAAATAACTCATTACCTCAATGGGGGAGCTATTCATTCTGAGGCTATAGACCAAACTCAAACTATCGTTCTAGGCAATAGTGAAATTGGCAATTGGAATCACCATAGAGATAACAGCAAAGACATTCGTAGTCTAAATGGTCGCATGGATGAATTCCTCATTTTCTCGTCGGCATTAAGTTCTGGCGAGATTAAAAATATCTACGCACAAGGAAAACCTTAAGTTTTTTCAAAAAAGTGCGGGCAATTTATTTGGAGATGGGAGTAGAAGGGCAAGACATTAACTAAAACCCGGAAACTTCATGAAAAAAATCTTACTCTCCTCCTTCTTGATTTTCTCTCTTGCCGCTGAAGACAAGATTAGCTTCAACGAGCAAGTACGCCCCATCCTTTCAGAAAAATGCTACTACTGCCACGGTCCCGATGCCGAAGATATAAAAGGCCATGTTCAACTCCACACTTTCGATAAGGTCACCAAAGAACGCACTTATAAATCACGTAGCGGGAAAGTAAAAACTCTCGATCCCGTCATTATCCCTGGAGACCCCGAAAACAGCTTACTCTTTAAGCTTGTGACTACCGATGATGAGGATGATATTATGCCTCCAAAAAAACGTCACATGCCAGTGACTAAAAAAGAAATTGAAGTCTTACGCCAGTGGATTAAAGAAGGCGCCGAATACGAAGAACTCTGGTCATTCCAGCCCCTTCCCGGTAAAGTTGCGATCCCCGCAAAAAGCTCTGAAAAAGCAAAAAATAATATCGACTACTTCGTTCAGCAAAAGCTTCAAAAAAATAAACTTCAGCCAGCCCAAGACGCCAATGAAGACATTCTTCTTCGACGCATCTACCTAACGCTTACAGGCCTTGTCCCCACTCCTGAACAAATTGCCGAATTCAAAAACGACAAGAGCGGCAAAGCCTACGAAAATACCGTTGATAAACTCCTCAAATCCAAAGCTTGCGCGGAGCACCTCGCGGTAGAATGGATGGATGTGGCACGTTATGCCGACTCCTATGGCTATCAAACTGACCGTGGACGTCACGTTTGGCCCTATCGCGATTGGATACTCCGCGCCTTCGACAAAAACCTTCCCTACGATCAGTTCATTCACCACCAATTAGCGGGAGATATGATCCCCAATGCCAATAATGAAATGAAACTCGCCACAGCGTTTAACCGCATGCACATGCAGAAAAATGAAGGCGGATCGGTTCCAGAAGAATTCCGTACTGAATACGTTGCGGATCGTGCACAAACTGCGGCGACCGCATTCCTCGGCATGACCATGGAATGCAGTCGTTGCCACGACCACAAATACGACCCCATTTCTCAAGAAGATTACTTCAAAACTTTTGCCCTCTTTAATAATATTGATGAATCAGGGCTTTATTCCTTCTTCACTCAGGCAGTACCAAGCCCCAGCATGCCAATCATTAATGATGATGAAAGGAGAACCTTAGCTCAAAAAGCTAAAGTTCTTGCACAAAAGCAAAAAGCCTTTGATTCTCTACACACTTCACTAAAATCTGATTTTGATCAGTGGAAAAGTACTTGGAACAAAAGCATTGAGCCCAAAGGCCTTCTAGCTCATTTCACCTTCGACAAAATCGAAGGCAATAAAATCATGAGTGAAAATGGTAAAAACCACGGAACTTATAACGCCAATTACTCAAAACCTGTCGAAGGGAAATTTGGCAAAGGCTACATTCTAGATGGTGATAGTGCCTTGGACTTTAAAGGTCTCGGCAATATCGAACGTCACAAGCCCTTTTCTTTTAGCCTATGGGTCAATGCAGACAAGAAATTCGATCGTTCCAACCTCCTTGGTCGCAATCGCGGTTGGTACGATGCTGGTAGTCGTGGCTATGAACTGATGATCGAAGATGGCAAACTCAACTTTGCACTCGTCCACTTCAATCCTGGAAATGAGATTCGCGTAAGATCTAAAAAAGAACTCCCCATTAAACAATGGCATCAAGTCAGCGTCAGCTACAATGGCTCATCAAAAGCCAATGGTATTAAAATCTTTCTCGATGGCGAAGAGCTCGCCTGTGACATCATCAAAGATAATCTCACTAAAGAGATTTGGTATAAGAACCCTGATCACAAACCTGATCCTAAAAAAGACAAAAAGAAAAGCGACCGAGGTGAGAAACTCTACATCGGAGCACGCTTTCGCGATACGGGCTTCGCCAAGTCACAAGTCGACGATTTCAAACTCTTCGACCGTCAGCTTAGTTCTCTTGAAATGCGCCATAATTTTGCGACGAACGCAAAAGCTAGTGATGCTGAACTTTTCGAGTACTTCCTCCTCAACCAATCAGAAAAATATCAGCAGGCCTTTGCCGATCTTAGCAAAGCTCGCAAAGATTATAATGTTTACTACCAAAGCCGTTTCCACATGATGGTTATGGAAGAAATGCCTGAGCCTCGCACAACATATATCCTCAAACGTGGTCTCTACAGCACTCCAGATCTCGAGCGCCCCGTCGAGCCAGGACCGCCTGAAAAAATCTTCCCCTTTGGAAAGGAATACAGCCGCGACCGTCTTGGCTTTGCCAAATGGCTCACTCACCCCAAGCATCCACTTACATCTCGTGTCACCGTGAACCGTTACTGGCAGATGGTTTTTGGTCGCGGCCTCGTCGCTACTACAAATGATTTTGGTTCACAAGGAGAGTTCCCCACACATCCGGAACTCTTGGATTACCTCTCACGTTCATTCGTCGATAGTGGATGGGATCTAAAAGCTTTACTCAAGCAAATGGTCATGTCTCACACGTTCCGCCAAAGCTCTAAAGCTCCTGCTAATCTCCTAGCAAGTGACCCTGAAAACAAGTTGCTCGCTCGTGGCCCAGTCAATCACATGACTTCTGAAATGCTTCGCGATAACACCCTGTTCACTGCCGACCTCATTGTCGATCAATTCGGTGGTCAAAGTGTCCAAGCCAAGAACCTTTGGCGCAATAAATACCGCCGCAGTGTTTACACTTATTGGAAGCGTAACGACCCCAACCCAGAAATGCTCATTTTTGGTACTCCTCGTCGTCAAATTTGTTCAGTCAAACGTGAAAAAACATCAACTCCTCTACAACCACTCGTACTCATGAACAGCCCATTGGTTTCCGAGAGTGCAAAATCCGCTGCCGTAAATACCCTTACAAAAGAGGGAGACGATAATGCCCGCCTCAACAAACTCTACATTCAATTGATTAGTAAAGAGCTCAGTCCAAAACAACTCGAACTCTTAAAATCATTACTCAATGATCAACGTCAATACTTTAAAGAAAACAAAACTGCCGCAGATCAATATTTAAAGGTCGGAAAAAGTAAAATTGACATCACAAAATTTGATAAAAATGAACTCGCTAGTTGGGCTGTACTCGCCAACACTATTGTTAACCTCGACTCATTCTACATGGTGCGCTAAGGAGATATAAAATGGATAGAAGAAACTTTTTAAAATTTGGTGCTGCACTTGGTGCATCACAAGGACTTAAGCTTAGCGCAGCAAATGCTAACCCTACGGGCTTTGATCCTAATAAAGGCGTCATGGGTCAACCGCACCATGCCGCAAAAGCTAAACGCGTCATTTACCTCTACATGGCAGGTGGCCCTTCTCAGTACGAAAGCTTTGAAAACAAACCAGTGATGAAACAAATGCATGGACAAGACCTGCCAAAGTCGATCATTGGTGAAACTCGTCTTACTGGTATGTCTGGCAATCAATCTTCACTACCTGTAGCTGCGAGTCCCTATAAATTCGCCAAACATGGGCAGTGCGGAATGGAAGTTAGTGAACTTCTTCCTCATACCGCCAAAATTGTCGACGATATTGCCCTCGTAAAAACGATGTACACAGAGGCCATTAATCACGGCCCCGCCAACACCTTCATGCAAACGGGCTCGCAGATTGCTGGTCGTCCCTCTATCGGCGCTTGGCTCAACTATGGCCTCGGCTCGGATAACCCTGACCTCCCTCCTTTCGTCGTCATGCGCACCAAGGGCAAAGGTGGCCAACCACTCTTCGCTCGTCTTTGGGGCAACGGCTTTCTTCCCTCTGAGTACCAAGGTGTGATGTTCCGCCCAGAGAACGATCCCGTTCTTTTCCTTAATAATCCTCCAGGAATTAACCGCAACTCGCGTCGCAAAGTGCTAGACACCATCCTCAAAATGGAAGGCCTCAAGAGTGCCGAACTCGCCGATCCACAAATTGATTCGCGACTTGCGCAATACGAAATGGCTTATCGCATGCAGAGTTCAGTCCCCGAAGCCACCGACTTTTCAAAAGAAAACCCAGAGACACTCGCTCTCTATGGTGAAGACGTTAAAAAGCCCGGTAGCTTTGCCAATAACTGCCTCATGGCTCGTCGCCTTGCTGAGCGTGGTGTCAAGTTTATCCAACTCTATCACCAAGGCTGGGATGCTCACGGCGGATGCCCTGGAGGCATGAAGCGTCAATGCGGTGAAACCGACCAAGCTTCCGCTGGTCTGATTATGGACCTTAAACAACGCGGTCTCCTAGAAGATACTGTTGTCATCTGGGGCGGAGAATTTGGTCGTACCGCTTACTCACAAGGTAAGATGAGTGCAACAAATTACGGTCGCGATCACCACCCCGCCTGTTACCCCATGTGGTTTGCTGGTGGTGGCATTAAAGGCGGCACAAGCTTCGGTGAAACTGATGATTTCGCTTACAATATTGCTTCCAAGGACAAGATGCATATTCACGATTTCCATGCCACCATCCAGCACCTGCTTGGCATTAATCATGAACGTCTCACTTACCGTTTCCAAGGACGCAACTTCCGTCTCACCGACGTCCACGGCCACGTCATCAAAAAAATCCTAGCTTAAAGAATACTATGAAAAAATTAATTACTACTGCCCTATCATTGTCAGCGTTAACTATCCTCGCTCACGGTCCGAACGATGGGCACAAACACGAGAGCCTTCCTGCGAGTCAACAAGTCCAAACAGGAGAAGTCCTCGGTCATGGTTCACTCCAATACAAAGTTCACAAAGACTGGGGCAAGCTCGATAAGGCTAAGTACCCCATCAAAAACTGTCATGCCATGCTTGAGCTAAAGGACGGAAACTTTGTCGCTCTCCTAGACGATAATAAGCACAACTTCCTCAAGTACAGTCCCGACGGCAAGCTCCTCGATGCATGGATGAAGGAATACCCAGGTGCTCACGGCATAGCCCTCTTTGAAAAAAACGGCGAAGAACACTTTGTCGTTGTGGATAGTGGCTGGGCAGTACGTAAAGGCCGTCAATACCGCGAAACCGGCCGCGTGGCGATTACAAAAGCTAATGGCCAACTCGTATTTGCTCTTGGCCACCCTCAAACTGTGGGGGCATACGAACCGGGTCAAAAGTATATGCCATGTGATGCTGCCGTAGCTCCCAATGGCGACATTTATGTCGCTGATGGCTATGGATCACAGTGGGTTCTTCAGTACAATCAGCACGGTCAATTCATTCGCAAATTTGGTGGTGCACAGGATCCCAACCCCAATGCACGTCTCAACAGTTCCCACGGTATCTCAATTGATACGCGAGATCCGAAAAATCCAAAACTTCTTGTGAGTTCGCGCAGTGCGAATCAACTGAAAGTATTCACACTGGATGGCAAGCACTTAGAAACCATTGACCTTCCCGGTGCTTATGGCGGCCAGGCAGTCGTCCACGGCAATAAACTCTATGTTGGTGTCTGCTGGTCTAAAGAAAATGGCACGGGTAAAAAGCTCAAGCAATCGGGTTTTGTCGCCATCCTCGACAAAAATAACAAAGTCATTTCTTGCCCAGGAGGAAGCGAGCCCAAATACGTCGATGGCAAAATTCAGCCCATGTACCAAACAACCAAGACCTTCCTCCACGTTCACGATCTTTGCGTTGATAGCAATGGCAACATTTTTGTGGTTCAATGGAATGCGAAAGGGGCCTACCCCATTAAGCTCGAATTAATAAAGTAGGAACTTATTGATAATCCTTCCCATTCAAACTATGGATAACTGAACGCATCCATTCATTCAGTTCTTGAGTCATTTTTTTCAAACGACTTTCTTGACTAGGGTCCTTAGCCAAGTCCCTAGTTTCCATGGGATCAATCTCCAAATTGTAGAGTTCATATTTATCCCCGTTGATACGATGTAATTTCCAGGGCCAATCGTTCCAGGCCGCATGCCCGATCTTCGTACCTTCGGGAAACTGCGGGAATTCATCCACATCTTTTTTAAGACGGGAAGAATCATGAGGCAAGGGAGCTTGGGCTTGCTGTTTTTCCATGATAGCTTTTAGGGTTTTATCATTCCAAGTACTTTGGCCTTGTTGAAGTCCATGCCAAAAACCAATAGATTTTTCACGTCTACTTTTGCGTCCCATTATTATATCGCTGACATCTTCCCCGTCTAACTTATGGAGTGGTTGATGCTTGATTCCCGCCATTGATAGAAGCGTCGGGTACATATCATTAGTCGAAGCGGCAACTGAGCTTCGTCCTTTCAATTTTTGTTGAGGCCACTCGATTAGAGCAGGCACACGTAAGCCTCCCTCATAAATACTACCCTTTTTCATCCGGCCGCCTGAGCTCTCTTTTACTAAGCCACCATTATCGCTACAGTACCAAAGAATCGTATTTTCAGCTAAATTCATATCTTTTAATTCTCGGCGCAAGCGCCCTAATTGTTGATCCAAAAGAGCAATCTCTCGATAGTAGCCAGCAAATTTCTTTCCTTGGTATAAATTTGTCTTATCGGGAAATTCTTTATGGGGTGAATGAGGCGAAGGGTACCACAAGACCATAAAAATTGGTTTTTCACCCTTTTTATGTTTCTGCAGAAATGAAATCGCATCGTCTGTAATAATAACAGAGCCCTGTCCTTGGCGACGCTTAACAATTCCTTGGTGACTGAGATAGGGGTTTCGATCAAAAAAATTCAAGCCTATAATCCATTCATCAAAACCCATTGCACTGGGGTTACAAGGTGAATTAATTTGCCCCGAACCCATATGAACTTTACCGAAAATCCCTGTGACATACGAATGCTTCCTTAGAACTTCCGCAATGGTATCTTCATGATAACGCATATAGCGACCATGGTTCGTCACTTTTGTGCGAATGGGAGTTCTTCCTGTCATCACACTCGCTCGAGTCGGAGAGCAAACTGGTGCGCCAGCATAAAAACGATCTAAGATCAGACTCTCTTGAGCCATCGCATCTAATTCGGGTGTTTTTAAAAAGGGGTGACCATTATACCCTGTATCTCCCCATCCTTGATCATCCGCCATCACCAAAATTATATTAGGTTTCTGGATGGCATTCCCTTGTGCATCAAAAGCGTAAGTAGACAGACATACAAAAATATAATTTAAGAGTAGCTTTATAAAAACCTTAGACATGACGGACCTATTATTAATTGTATTTATTATATATTTAAAAATATTTTTTATATTTAAAATATTGTATTAAAAATAAAAAAATCAAACTAACGAAGATCTATCTTAATTTGATGAAAAATATTTATAACTGTAACAAGCATCATTATTTGTGGTTCAATCTTAAAAACAACACTGGAGCCTTATATGAAACACCTTATTATTCTTCTCATCCTCACGGGACTTTCTCTCAGCGCTAAAGAAATCCTTGAAGACCCCACTTTCAAAAAAGAAGAAAAATACTGGAGGTTAAGTATGACTCCAGAATACAAAAATACTGAAGCCAAATACAAGCGAAAATCTGTGGAGTTTGATATCTCCCACACGTCAGAAGCCTCCTACCTATCATTTATCACTGAAGCTGACACTAAAGACGATCGCGTTTATAAAGTTCAATTTAAATTCAAAGGCGACGGTTCAGGCGAAGTCTTTATCAAACACATGGCCTTCCCCAACTTCTTCAAAGGTAAAAGATATATAGAAGGTAGCCCCATGGCGAACCTTGGACTTCACCAAAAGTTTAACCCTACCAAAGAATGGCAAACCGCAACATGTTACTTCCGATCAAAGGAAAACGTAGAAAGTAATTACATGAAGTCACTACTTTTTTGGCTCGGGAACTACCAAGGCAAACTCACTTTTGGTGAAATCTCTGTAACAGAAGCCAAAGATAAAAAAGACATGGCTCTAACCGCCCATGGCTCGATAGAAATCACTAAAGAATAAAGAAAATTTAATTTTTATTGTAACTTTATCCTTTCAGCTGCGATTATATGTATTAAACAATTCACGGAGTTTAGCATATGATTTTTCGAGCCTTATTATTCATCGCCTTTCTAACGAGCACAGCTTTTGCCCAAAGAGAAATCCTTGAAGATTCTGAGTTCAAGAAAAAAGATAAGTACTGGTATCTACGCAAAGGACAAGAATACAATAAACTTAAACCTGAGTATAAAAGAGGTGTATTCTCTTTAAAGATTAGTCATACTTCTGAAGCTCACTACCTCGCCTTTCTTACCCCTGCGGAACTTAAAAAAGGCCGTCATTATAAGCTCACTTTTGACTTCAAGGGAGATGGTGAAGGCACAATAAAAGCCAACTACCGCAATCACAATAATGTTTTTAAGCGCAAAAAAAATACAAACAACAACAAGTATAGTAGCCTTGGTTTGATGCAAAAATTAAGTCCGACTGCTGAATGGCAAACGGCCTCGATGTATTTTACAGCTTTGGATAACCCCGTTTCAGATTTTGATGAGTTCATTATTTTTATGTTCGGTGAATTCCAGGGAGAACTCAGTCTAAGAAATGTATCGCTTAAAGAAGCCAAAGATGCACCAGTCCCTCTTGGTAAAAATGGTAAACTAGAATCAGTCAAGAAAGCTGAATAAAAGCTCGCCTATAAATTTTCTAGCGCCTACTTTCCCAATATATAAAGAGGCTTTACGCCTATTGAGTTTTCTATTCAGTTCTCCCACTTGAAAATCACTCTTTCCTCACTAGAATGTGTCCCATAATTTTCAAGTTTTAAGGATACAAAATATGTTCGAAGGTGATTGGTACTGTCTCTACACAAAACCGAGACAAGAAAACCTTACTGCTCAGTCTGCATTAGATGCGGGCTTTCCAACGTTCAATCCAAAAATTGAGGTTCGCAAAGTACGTCGAGGCAAGGCCACTTATGTCCATGCTGCCTTATTCCCCTCCTATGTTTTTATTCAAGCCAATGAAGGCAACTTAGATAAAGCTCGCTATTTACGCGGCGTCAACCGCATCATTGGCTTTGGTCGAGATGGTGAATCCTTAAAAATCCCAGCTGTCATTTTAGAAACACTTTCAACTTTCCTTGAAGACAATGTCTATAAGCATGATATGCATGAGCTCAAAGATGGAGACAAAGTTCAAGTTCTCGATGGCCCCTTAAAAGGCGTGGAAGCTATTTTCAAAAAAGGACTCAAAGATGGTGAACGCGCCGTTGTACTCTTTGAGCTCTTCTCCAACTACCAAGAAGCCAAGGTCAATATTGAAGACCTCATTAAGTCTGATGACTAAATCACTCCGGCTTACGTCGAACTTTTAAGCCTTCAGAAATATCTTCTTTACTCGCTTCTACAGCCTCTTTATAGAAAGTTTCCTGCGCACTACTTTTACCACGATTACGCTTAGTATAAGTACCATCAGGCTGAAGAACATGAGATTTGCGATTATCGTTTAACATCGTGTCTAAAATATGCTTCACGCGCTCTTTATGATGCTTTTCAAATACTGGGAACATCAATTCCACGCGGCGATTCAAGTTACGAGTCATCCAATCTGCAGAAGCTAAATACATCTCCTCTTTACCACCATTACTGAACCAATAGATGCGACTATGTTCTAGATAACGACCAATAACAGATGTGACTGTTATGTTATCACTTAGGCCTTCTATACCTGGCTTTAACATACAAATACCACGGATATTTAAATCAATTTTCACTCCCCCCTGAGAGGCTTTGTAGAGTGCTTCAATCATATCTGGATCTGAAAGCGAATTAAACTGCGCCCGAATACGACCTTTGCCGCCATTCTCAGAAATCATCGTTTCACGATTGATCAGCTGTAAGAATTTTGGCTTCATCGTAGTTGGTGCCATGTAGATGTAATCCATTTGCGGCAAATCAGAGTAACCCGTTATTGAGTTAAAGAATAAGGCTGCTTCATAAGTAATTTCATCGCGACTCGTCATCAATCCCATATCTGTATAAAGCGTCGCTGTTTTCTCATTGTAATTACCTGTCCCCAAGTGCACATAGCGACAAACACCAGCTTCTTCACGACGTGTAATCATCAAGAATTTGCAGTGCACTTTAAGCTGAGCTAAACCGTAAATTACCGTTGCTCCCACCTTCTCCAGTTGCGTCGCCCAACGAATGTTTTGTTGCTCATCAAAACGAGCTTTCAATTCTACTAACGCCGTCACTTGCTTACCATTACGCGCCGCTCGCAAAAGCGCATCTGCCACAGGTGATTTTGACCCCGAGGTTCTATACAAAGTCATTTTAATGGATAAAACATCAGGATCATCAACTGCCTGATTAATCAGGTCCAAGACAGGATCAAATGATTCATAAGGGTGGTGCATGAGCAAATCACGTTTACTCAGAGCTTCAAAAATATTCTCTCCACGCTTGAGGTCCCTTGGGAACTTAGGTTTCTGTGCGCCGTAATGCAGGTGGTCATAGCCACTAAGGAAACAAACCTCCATTAAGCCTTTGAGGTTAACCGGTCCGTCAACTATGTAAACACCAGCTGAGTTAATCTGAAAAAGTGTCTTTAAGCGCTCTCGAATGTCTTCACTTTGTGTTTCCACCTCTAAGCGAACAGGAAAACTTTGACCACGTTGTACGATGAGTTCTTCCATGGCGGACAAAAGATTTGTATCATCATCCTCGTCTACAGCTAAATCAGCATCCTTGGTCAAACGGAAACAAGAGCTTTCAACGACTTGGTATCCAGGGAATAAACGTTCTGCAAATAAACGTACGAGGTCTTCTAAAAAGACAAACTTACGCTGCCCACTCTGATTACTCGGCAACTCCCATAAACGTTTTAAGCTGGAGGGCATCGGGATGACCGCAAACTCACGCTCAATTTCGGGGGTCGATTTTTTATCTAAAGTCACAGCTAAGTACATCTGTAAGTTCACAAAGTTGTGAATTGATTTATTGACATCAACGCGCAGGGGAGTTAATACAGAAAAGATTTCTCGCTCATAGACTTGGTTGAGGTACTGCAGTTCGGCTTCATCAAATTCTTTTACAAATTCCACGCCTTCTTTTTTCAAAGCAGGCAAAATATCTTTGTTTAAAATTTTGTATTGCTCTTGGCACATCTCATGAGCTTTTTCATTAATGCTCTTTAAAACATCAAAGTAAGATACTTGAGCAACTGTGGGCTTTAAATTTTCCTTCATCGCGCGAATGGTCGTCGCCACACGCACCATGAAAAACTCATCGAAGTTGGAACTTGTGATCCCTAAAAACAAAAGGCGCTCTAGAAGAGGTACACTCTCGGTTTTAGCTTCATTTAAAACTCGATAATTGAACTCCATCCAAGAGAGTTCCCGATTAAAATAATTAGACATACTCTAACTCCTTTCTGCGAATTCGATTTTTAGGCCAAAGACATCTTGAAAAATTTCTGAGGCATCTTGTAAACTGCCCACTTCTAAGGGACTAATGTTCGCGATATTCATATTTAATTGTAAACGGTTGGCATCTTGCTGAACACTCTCAACTTTGAGTCTTTGCACTAAACGTATATCAAGCGCTCGCGCCACTCGCAAAATTGCCGAAAGTTTAAAGACTGTGAGGCGATCATCTCTCCTCAATGAAGAAAACTCGCTATGAGTATGTTTGGGCCTCGTTTTCCCATGATAACGAACAATCAAGCCAACTATAATGCGGTCGAGCTCATTTAAGCCAAAAATTTCTGAATTGCGTATCAAGTACAAACCATGGCGCTGACTATGTCGATGGTGCAGGAATAAACCAATATCCATTAAGACGGCAGCTGATCTTAGATAAATTTTATGGTCTTTATCAAAATTACCAATTTTTGCCAAGGCATCAAAAATTTTCAAAGCATTAAAAGCCACATTATCAGAATGCTTTTTATCGACGCCAAATTTAGCTGCTAGGGAATAACAAGCACCCGCAATTTCATCTTCTAAACTTGCTAGAGTTGACGTTCGCTTAGTGGACTGTAACACACCTTCGCGAATACTCACTTTAGGAACAATTAGATTCATCGCACTACACTGTTTAAAGAAGGCCCCGTAAATCTGTAAAGTAGCAAAGAAAGCGCCTGATTCAGAAAATGGCACTCCATATTCACTGGCAACTTCCACACTCTCCATACCTGAAATTTTTTCTAAGAGCTGAACAAAAGCTTCTTTTTCTATGAGGTAATAGCCCTTGTTTTTTTCACCAATTTGTCCTGCAACTCGGCGAATATCACTGCCTAGAGCTACAAAGTACCTCACTCTTTTTAGGGGAAACTCCATTTCGAACTGGCGAGTCGCCACTAAAGTTTTTTGGTCCAAAAGCTTTTGTAAGTAATCACTTGTTCCCAAGCCAGATTTTAATTCTTTTTCAAAACGAATAGAACCTAAGTTAAGGGAATGTGCCCCTACCATGAGCCCTTTATTTAACATCAGTACATTTGTACCACCGCCAGACGTTTCCACAATCAACGCATTCGAACGCTTAATACGTAAGTGCCCTCGCAAGGCATGATCCACTGAACGGTAAGTGAGTAAATTAGCTTCCATTGCTTCGAGAACTTTGAAAGCAAAACCCGTTTGCAGTTCAACTCGTTCAATAAACATATCGCGATTATGCGCTTCTCGCACTGCGGAAGTCGCAATGCAACGAGTTCGCGAGGCTGCTATGCCCCAGGACTCAATGTATTCTCTAAATAAACGCAAAATCTCTATAACTTGCTGAAAAGATTCTTCAGAGATCTCTTCTGTGATAAAAACGTCTCGACCAAGAGTCGTTTTTCGTTCCAAGGTTTCTAGTGCTTTCCATTTTGTCGCACGCTTCTCGGCAATGAGTAAGCGAATTCCACTAGACCCTAAATCTATTACTGCTGAAAGACTTTTATTTTTCTTCATTTAACCCACCTAAAAAACAACACTCACATAAACTAAAAAACTCTGGATAAACTTATTCATTCTAATAAGCTTTCCCAGAGTTTTTGAAGAAATATTGATAAAGATTTTATAAAATCTTAATTAAGCTCCTGAAGTCCATTCCGCTTCGTGCCACACGAGTGTGTATTCCGTGCGTAAGTGGATACCATTCATCGCATACATTTTCTTCTCTAATTGAGCCAGCGCCCAAAGTAGTGTTTGGTAATAAGACACATCATCCAAAATACCTTGTGGTACTTCTGAAAGACCGATGTGAGTCAAGCCATCTGTAATCGCAGCTTGCTGTAAAATCTTAAGGAAAAGCATCGCTTTAGTCGGCATTTTACAAAGTTCAGCCATAAAAGCATTTTTTCTGTAGGAGTCAAAATCACCACCACCGAGACTCAAGGGGTCTTCTGAGTAAAGTTTGCACTGGTCAAAAAATTCCAAAACGCGGAAGGGGTCAATTGATAAAACCTTTTCTTTTGCGTCATACATGGTAGGACGAACGAATTTCGGATCATCTCCTGCGATCGTAAGCTGAAATTTTGATGACGCAAAAGTATCAAATTCTGATAAAAGAACGCGACCCAGGTCATTAATAATTGTCTGCACATCATCTTTTGCGAGCAATTCTTTTAACTTATCTTCTGCTTCTGTTAAGCTCGTTTTATCGTTTTTATAGGACTGATAAAACTTCTCTACATTCTGCCAGATCGAGTTCAGACTTCTTTTGGCCATTTCTTACCTCAAATATTTCATTTTTTAAACATAGTCGCCAAAATAGTAGATAAGTTCGATTTTTCCAGTGCTCAACTTTGCGCAACGGCTAATCCGGACTAGTTTTTAAGTTATATTAATTTTTGCGGAATTTTTATGCAATCAGATACACTAAAAAGCTTAAGTCAAATCACAGGAAAATATGCAACTTCCTTAGAAGAATGCAATGAGCTAATACAAGACACTCTAAAATCGAGTGCCCCCCAAACCAGTGACTTAGCTATAACTTTAAAAAAATCTCGTGGCAAACAACTTCGGCCCTTACTCGTTTTCACAATCTTAGGCCAACAAACTAGTGCAAATAAACTAGCTGCAGTTTGCGAAAGCATTCATTGTGCTAGCTTGGTTCACGACGACATTATTGACGATTGCAGATTGCGTCGCAATTTACCGACAATGAACTCAATCCATGATAACTCCATTGCACTCCTTCTTGGCGATTTGATGTTCACCTCTATATTTACTCTATCTTCTTGCCTCCCCTCTTGGGTTACTTCTGAATCAGCTCAAACTATAAAAACTTTGATCGAAGGGGAACTGCTTCAACAGACCTACAAATGCGATATCGCAGTAACTAAAGATCAATATCTCGATGTTTTACAAAAAAAAACAGGCGCACTTTTAAGTTTCTGTACAAAAGCCGCTTCTCGTTTAGCTGATAAAAACCCCGACGATGTACAACTGGCTGGTGAATACGCCAATACTTTTGGTTTGATTTTCCAAATTGCAGATGATTGGGCCGACTTTGTCAAAGCAGGTACTGAAGACAACAAAGATCGCGGCGCCGATATCGGCAATGGCTTTGTTACTTTACCATGGATTCTCATGCTGGAACATGCTCCAAAGGAACTTCATGAGCAATTACTCGAACTCATCACAAGTAAGCAGCGCTGTGGAATGAATCACCCCCTCGTCAAAGAAATTTACGCACTGATTCAACTCGATGAAAAAATGCAGGTCGAAATCAACTCCCTAGAACACCAAGCACGACAGGCACTCGAGAGCATGAGTTCTGCCATGCCCATTGACGAGCTTGAGATCTACTTAAATACTGCACTCAAAACATTTAAAAGATGACACATAAAAGATACATATTAGCAATTAGCGGTGCCTCAGGATCCTATTTCGCCAAAGCTTGCCTCAAGGCTTTAGTAAATACAAGAGCCAAAATATTTGTGGTGGCCTCACAAACGGCTAAGCAGATCTGGACCGACGAAATGAATGAGGGGACCCTTGACGATTTTATCCACAGCCTTAGCACTGAAGAACAAGCCCTCATCCAAGTGGAAAACATCAAAAACTTAAGTGCCGCAATTTCTTCGGGAAGCTTCCGTCATGACGGCATGCTGATCATGCCCTGTTCGGCAAAGTCCTTGGCCTCAATTGCCAATGGTATTTCATCCAATCTTCTGGAACGCGCCGCAGATGTCTGCATCAAAGAAGGCTTCCCACTAGTTATTGGACTACGAGAAACTCCCCTCAGCGCTATTCACTTAGAGAATGCCCTAAAACTCTCCCGTCTCGGAGTTCAGATTGTCCCCTGTATCCCTGGATTCTATCACGGAGATAATAGTTTTGAAGGCATGGTGAATTTTGTCGCCGGCAAGGCACTCGACCAACTCAAGATCGATCATAAACTCTATAAGCGCTGGAAAGAAGACGACCATGCTTAAGATCGGCCTTATTAACTACCTCAATGCTTACCCTTTCTCTTGGCCACTTATACGCAATCACAAACAAAAAGGCAAATGGAAGACTGTGCTCGCTCGTCCCGGTGAACTCAACCAACTCCTTGCGCAAGGCGAGTTAGGCATGAGCCTTGTCTCTGCTTTTGAATACCTTAGAAATCGCGATCAATACATTCTTGCTCCTGGAATAGCTTTATCATCAAAAGGATACGTTGACTCCGTCAAACTAGTTTCTAAAGTCCCTATCAAGAAACTGGAAAACAAAAGTATCTACACCACCTCAGCATCTGCAACGTCAATTTCGATCCTCAAAATTCTTTTGGGTGAAAAAAATATCAAGTCCAAAGCCCTCATAGACTATGACTGCCACCAAGGCGTACCAAAAGAAGCTCTCGCTGCATTAACCATTGGTGACGAAGCTTTAACGGAAGACTTTTCTGCATTCACATACTCATGGGATTTGGGCGCCGCTTGGAGAGAACTCTTTAAGCGCGACATCGTTTTTGCACTCTGTGTCATTCGTAAAGACGCACTAGAAATTTATCCCAAAGAAATTTCATTCTTAGTCAAAAAACTGCAAAATGCTCCCACAGAGTCATTTGCCTGTGAAGAAACTTTTGCCAAAAACTGTCGTCAAACTTACCCAGAGATCATTAAGCCAATGACCTATTTACGCAATTTGCATTTCGAATGTGGTGAGGCAGAAATTTCTAACTTCAATTTTTATATCGAGCTTTGCGCAAAACATCAACTTATTGATCAAGTTTTTGAAGCTCAATACTATACAGAATAATTCGGATATCAGCATGGATAAACTCACTCAAATCAAAAAAAGCGATGCCGATGAATGGCGTAAAAACGTCGAAGATATGTTTCAGGAAATCGCCGATACTTATGAAAAAATTAATACCTTCATTTCCATGGGCATGGACAAGGGCTGGCGCCTTAAGTTACTCAAACGCCTCAAACAATACTATGACCCCAGCCACCCTGTACTCGACATTGGCTGTGGCCCTGGATCTTTATCAGCACTTTCTAAAAAACACCTCCCTGAAGCACGCTTCCTAAGCTCAGACATTTGCCCCCGCTTCCTAGAAATTGCAGCGAATTCAGGCAATGCACAGGAAGTCTTGCGCCTTTCCGCATCTGACCTTCCCTTCAAAAATGAATGCACCAGTGCCGTCACTTCGGCTTTTGTCCTTAGAAATCTTCCCGATCTCGAACGCTTCTACAAAGAATGCCATAGAATCTTGCGTCCCGGCGGCGTCATTTCCATGCTCGACCTAACTCAGCCAAAGTTTAAGCCCATTAGTTTTTTCCATTCCCTCTACATGGCCCTCGCCTTACCTTTGGGTGCAAAAATCTATGGCTCACGCCTCGAAGCTTACGAGTACCTAGACCGCTCAATTAAAAACTGTTTAGCTCCAGAAGAGATGAATGCCTTGCTCAAGAAATGCGGCTTCACTGTTAAGCACACCGATAGCCTTTGCATGGGCACAGTCACAATTTACACCGCAGTTAAGGAATAAATCATGTTACTTGCAGTTGATATAAAATTAGCCCTCATGCTTTTCCTCGGTCTCACCGCAGTGGTTCACACCGCATGCGCCCTCGCGGTCTTGTTTCACTTCATGAAGCACCCACCCAAATCTGGGCCATCCATTACAAAGCGTTTTTTACTCACCTTAGTATTAGGCGCTATTGGCTTTGTCTACTTCATTTTCATGCTCAAAGATCCCCAAGACGAGAATGAACCCAAATCCTAAATACGACCTCGTCGTTATCGGAGCAGGTGCAGCCGGCCTCATGTGTGCTGGCTTAGCGGCAAAAAAAGACATCAAAACTCTTATCATTGACCACAACCCCAAGCCAGGTCGAAAAATCATCATTTCTGGTGGGGGACGCTGTAACTTCACCAACCTCAATATTCAGCCCGACCGCTACCTCTCGCAAAACCCACGTTTTTGCATTTCCGCACTCAAGCGCTACACGCAGCACGATTTTATTAAGCTAGTCAAAAGTCACAGCTTAACTTTTCACGAAAAGACTTTGGGCCAACTCTTTTGCGATCAAAAATCTCACGC
Organism: Lentisphaera araneosa HTCC2155; assembly: GCF_000170755.1. NCBI lineage: Bacteria > Pseudomonadati > Lentisphaerota > Lentisphaeria > Lentisphaerales > Lentisphaeraceae > Lentisphaera > Lentisphaera araneosa. Next base: position 15,177 of record NZ_ABCK01000025.1, on the reverse strand, counting down.
CATCCTCGCGATACTCCAAGAAGAATGTCGTTCAAAACATGTCGACACCCACTACCAATGCGAAGTGAGCGAAGTCCGCAAATTAGACAATGGTTTTGAACTCACAACTTCTAATGGCAAGGTTTTCACTCAAAAATTGGTCATTGCAAGTGGCGGACTCTCCATGCCAAAAATTGGCGCCACCAACTTTGCTTACAAAATAGCAAAACAATTCGAACTCAATCTCATCCCGACGCGACCCGGACTTGTTCCCTTTACCTTGAGTGGAGAAAAACTCGAGCTCGCCAAGAGCTTAGCGGGTGTCGCTATTGAGGCTAAGGTTTCACTTAATAAAAAAACGAGTTTTAGAGAAAATATCCTCTTCACTCACCGTGGAATTTCTGGCCCCGCAATTTTACAGATCTCTTCTTATTGGCAGGAAAGCCAGCCCGTCTTTTTTAACTTTTTACCCGACGAGAACCCCGAAGAATTCATCAATGAACTTCGTAAGACTCGCGCTAAGGAAAATCTCGACCAAGTCCTCAAAAGCTACCTCCCGAAAAAGTTCATCGAGCTCTTTTTGCGCGCTCCGCAAAAACCCATGGCCCAGCTCTCTAAAGTCGAGATTAATAAAATAAAAGAAATGCTTTTCCAATGCTCAATCACACCATCAGGAACCGAAGGTTACCGTACAGCAGAAGTCACTCTCGGCGGCCTCGACACACGTGAACTCTCTAGCAAGAGTATGGAAGTCCAAAAAGTACCCGGACTCTATTTCATCGGTGAATCCGTCGATGTCACCGGCTGGCTCGGTGGCTACAACTTCCAATGGGCCTGGAGCTCCGCCTCCGCCTGCATAGAAAATATTCAACATTAATCTCTGCCCGTCGATGGCTGGCAAGCCTAGCAGGGATGGGGACAGCGTCCCTACGATTCCAACTCAACTAGTTTCCCATAAGTCTTAAGATTCTCTCGCGAAGGCGCCAAGACACGAAGTTTTTGTTCAGAATTTATTTTTAAGATTTTCTTTATAGTTCTAAGATGACATTTGACCACCGAGCGCGCGGAGAGCACAGAGAAGAGACAACTTTTAGTCATTAGAACTCTTGGGCACTTTAATAATTTAGAATTGATCATTAAGAACCAAAAATTGCCCGCCTCGTGCGCTTTTGCTTTTGCGAAGTTCGCAAAGCCCCATTCTATTAGATGATTGATATTTACTTGGAGGTAGGAGTCACTCACACATTACAGTTTCCCCCTTTCCCACAAAAGTGCTTTAACCACTTTTGATGCGGAGCCTGCCTGTCTTTTAATTTTTAATTCCTGATTCCTCAACTACAAATCATCTAAAGGGCTGCGCGTCCCAGATTGGTTCAAACTCAGCACATGGGTATAAATCTGCGTCGTACTTATATCCTCATGCCCCAACAACTCCTGAATCGTCCTCAAGTCAGTCCCACGCTCCAACAAATGCGTCGCAAAACTATGCCTCCGCGGTATTCCCCGACTTATGCATGCTACACATAACCCCCGCATTTCCGGTTTATTCATACTCAATAATGCAATAAAATACAACTACTTTTAAGCCCTTTTTTGGCTCTTCATAATACAACCCCCGACTTATGCATACTACACATAACTCCCGTATTCTCGGGTTATGCGTACTAGCTACTACAGATCACTACTTAGCAAAGACTCACTTATTGACTTTAAACATCGTGAAGGCATTACAAAACTCACAACATCACTGCTATCTTAAAACCATGAAAAACTTAACCATCCCCGACAAACTCATCGTACGCACAAAACCATGTTAGTATAGAATAAATTTAAATGTCAGAAACGATTATCCCATGAATCGCGGATGCACACATTCACAATGATCAGAACTTAGATAATTTTAGAACGATATTGAATCAGAAATAATTATCTCAAATGATCAGATTTTATAAATTAAAAAACAAAAAAAGACGAAATACTAACCAAAAAATCGAACTGATATTTTCGTTTTGAATCAAATTTTAAATAGAAAATACAGCTCATTTAGGTCGTTATACTACAAAAAAAATGACAAATAAAAGCACCAAAAGAACCGTAAATCAGTCTTCTAATATGACTAATATAATTTCTTTCTTATTTAGTTTATTTGGGGTTTTCATGCCAACTATAACTACAAAAGTAATTGGCTCAGGCACCGATATGGGTGGTATCGGTGTAGGTATATTCGGCTTATTACTAGGTTGTGCTTTAACAATCATTTGCTTCGTATTTGGATTAATTATATCAAAAAAATCAAATAATAAAAAAGGAACTTTTTATCTAATCACGACTTTAAGTAATGCACTATGTATACCAGCTGCTTGGTTCGTCCTGATTGCACTAAATTAAAAAATCAAAACAAAGTATAACAAATCACTGGAGTAGATACTTTCGTTTGGAGTCAAATTTTAAACAGAAAGTACTACTCAGTTCAGACGTTAGACTAAAATAAAATGGAGCAATATAATGTATCCCGATGCTTGGAAGGATGATCCAATAGTTGATATAGAAATTGAAACTATTGACTCCAAAGAAAAAGTTAGAAAATTCAAAATTTTATTAGCAAAACCAGTTGAACATGAAGGTTACTTTTACTCTCATGCTAAATTCAAAGGATTAAACTTCTCACCTACCCCACAATTCGGAGAAAATAGTTTACATGCATTATGTAAAGGTATTTCTAACATTAAATCAGAGTTGAGAAAATATATAGAAAGTCACAAAATGGTTCTAAAGTACAACAATGAAATCATGGATTTAGAGTCATTTGAAAAATTCTTTGAAATCAAATAAAAACAAAGTCTAACCAAGGATCGGAGTTGAGATTCTCGTACCTCGAATCCAACTCAATCCAGACGTTCTGTAGAATAAAGAATAATGAAAGAAACGACGATCCAATAAATCGCGGATGCACACATTTAATCTTATCTGAAGCTAGAAATTCTAGAGCAAAAGTTGAATCCTCAATTTAGAATTATGCTAAGTCAGCAATAATCTTATAGAAATAAAAAATAGAAAATAGAAAATACAGAACCAAAAGCTGGAAGGAAGATTTTCGCTAAGGCTCAAATCTCCCTCAGCTTAGACGTTAGTATAGAATAAATTTTAATGGTAGAAACGATTATCCAATAAATCGCGGATGCATGAATTTAGAATTATCTGAACCAAGAATTTGTTAGAACAAATTGAATCTGAAGTTTTAAATAAAAAACAAGAAATAGAAAAAAAATACTAACCAGAAACTGGAGTTGATACTTTCGTTGTGAATCAAATTTTAGATAGAAAGTACGAACTCAGTTTAGACGTTAGGTAATCAACAATAAACACAATGATCGCAACATTAATTATACTTTTTGGAGCATTCCTCATAATCGGAACTTGGGCTGCATTTGCAGGATTTCCAATTGTAATTTTTGGGATAATAATAGCTCATTATAATCATCACAGAGCCAATAAAAAAGATGATAAAGAAAAAGCGGAATCAGCAAAACAAATATATAAATTTGGTTATCTTGTAATCGTACTAGGTATTTTATATATCGGATTAATTACAGCTTTATATCATACATCAATTGAACAAAATTCAGAAAAAATAGAAACGAAACAAACCTAACAAATCACTGGAGTAGATACTTTCGTTTGGAGTCAAATTTCAAATAGAAAGTACTACTCAGTTCAGACGTTCTATGGAAATAAAGTAAAAAACACTCAATGTCTTCAATTATAATTTTAACTATCCTGAGCGGACTTCGATATCAGTCTATTTATAAAGGAATTGATGATAATAAAATCAAAAATTTCTTTCTTAAACATGCTGTTATTCATATAACTGCGTTACCATTTGCACTATACATTTTTTTTGAATTTATAAATTTAGAAATAGTAAGTTCATATGTAATTTATGGAATCCCATTGTTAGTTTTAGGGATACAGGATTACTGGCTAATGAAAACAAAAAAGAAAATGATATCCCAAATAAATGAAACATAGAACAAGAAAATGCACCTGATACTCTCGTACCTCGAGTACAGGTGATTTAAGTCGTTCTGTAGAATAAAGAATAATGAAAGAAACGACGATCCAATAAATCGCGGATGCACACATTTAATCTTATCTGAAGCTAGAAATTCTAGAGCAAAAGTTGAATCCTCAATTTAGAATTATGCTAAGTCAGCAATAATCTTATAGAAATAAAAAATAGAAAATAGAAAATACAGAACCAAAAGCTGGAAGGAAGATTTTCGCTAAGGCTCAAATCTCCCTCAGCTTAGACGTTAGTTGAACATATAATGATCAAACAACTTTCAAGTCTTAAAACATTTTCAGTCTTTGGATTAATTTTCAACTTCCTGAGCATAATCATGGCTCCAGCCATGTTAACTTCTAGTCAAAAAGTTGCAGCAAGAGGTCCTATCGGACCAGAACGATTTCAGATATATTATTTACTACCTTTAGTAATAGGAGTAATCACAAACTTATTAATTTACTTATTGATTAGAACCTATTTTAAGAAACATATTTTAAATAAACCTCTTCTATCAACAATATTGATTATTCATACAGTTTTATTTTGGGTAATGTTTCTATTATTTCTAGACAGTAGAAATGAAACGGCACTGATGATCATATTTGCTAATTTAGGAATAATCTTACCTAATTTATTTTTAACCAACATTTCAACACTTATATCAATTTATAAGAAATCAGAAATAGAAACACAACTAACAAGAAGCCGGAAGGAAGATTTTCGCTAAGGCTCAATCTCCCTCAGCTTAGACGTTAGGCTGTAATAATAATGAAAAAAGATAAAGATCATTTTGGATTAGGAACATTATTTGGCATAATTCTTTTTGGAATAAAAATCATATCAAATGATTCGTTGCTCATTCAAATTACTGAAAAGAATTATTATCAACCCTCAAAAGTTGCATGTGTTCTATTTTTAATAATTGTTGCCATATACTTATTTTTGAAAATTTTTAAAGAATATAAACACTTTACGAAATTCATAAAAACTTATATAACTTTAGATATAGCCATATTAATAATTATCTTTTATATAGATATATTTTTCGATAAATACTTTTCTTATAAATCTAGATCATACTCAAGGTACAATTTTTCTGGACTGTACCCTTTAATAATCTTTATCTGTACATTCTATAGTTTAATCACATCTATCAAATCACTAAAAAATAAGACAATAGCCTAACAAGAAACTGGAGTTGATACTTTCGTTATGAATCAAATTTTAGATAGAAAGTACGAACTCAGTTTAGACGTTAGTCGGTAATAATAACAATGAAATTTCTATACATTTTAATAATCATTCTAGTCATTGGGTGTAAGTCCAAAAATGATAAATCCGAAGAGCCAAACGAATTAAATACATCAGCAAAAACTGTGCAAAAAACAATTACTCCTGAACATATACAACCATTATATACAGAATTAAGTCAGCAAAAAGGCTTAATTAATTTGGAGGAATACGAAATAACTAATGACGAAATTAAAGTAAATGAGTTTATATATTTACCTTTACCTAGTAGAACCTTAATTGGCAACGATCTTAACGAGTATGCTCTATTATGTAAAGAAAATTCTAAGAAATGGTACTTGCTACTAAGAGGTGGAATTAGTGACCATTACTTTATATATGAAAAACGACTAACCAACAAATCGAAGGAAGATCTTCGCTAACGCTCAGATCTCCCTCATTTAAATCGTTAGTGTACAATAAAAAAGGACAAATAATGAAACAAATAGCAGTCATTTTACTCACCTTTCTTCTATCATCATGTTCAACAGATGAGGAAAAATTTTCTAAATACAAGGTAGCTATAGAAAATAAAGATTATTCAAAAGCAGAAAGTATCATTAAAGATCCAAAAATAGCATTATATAAGACCGTAACAGGTGAAACCCCGTTAATTATCGCCATTGAAAACGACAATTTAGATTTAGTTAAAATATTAATTAAAAAAGGTGCTGATGTTAATAACATTACATCATCATTCAGAACCCCATTATTAAAAACTAAGAGTCTAAATATTGCTAAAGAATTAGTCAGTAATGGCGCTAATTACAATTATAATTCTCCTAATTATGGAACTGTCCTACACACTGCTGTAAGAAAAGACATCGAACTATTAAGTTATTATTTAAAGTTAGGTGTAGACGTGAATTTAAAAGCAAAAGTTCAACAAGTAACTGCTTTAGATGTCGCATACAAAAAGAATGTAGACAAGACGATTATTGAATTGTTAAAAAAGTATAATGCAAATAGTTCATTTACAGACGATTTTGACTCTGAATTATATGATTCACTTGAGTCTGCAGTAGCTTTTAATAATATTGAAAAAACTCATAAGTATTTGAATATGAATGTTACCTTTGATTATTCGTTATTCGATAAGGCAGTGCGATATGGTAGTACTGAGTGTGTAAAAATATTACTAAAGAAAAAAAATCTAATCGATCGTTCGATACTAGATAACATCACATATAGTGGTGTCCCCTCAGAGTTAGCGCTTATTTTGATCGAAAATGCCAAATTAGACGATTTAAATGAAATTGATGAAGATGGAGGAACCTTACTACACTCATGTGTTGTAATGGATAGACTTGATTTGATAAAAGCTTTAGTGAAACACGGGGCTGATATAAGTATCAAAGCTACAAAGTATGATCGTAAAAATTTGACTCCTTTAGAGTATGCAAAGAAAAAAGGAAATAAAGAATTAGTAACTTATTTTCAATCATTAAAACACTAACCAAAAGCTGGAAGGAAGATTTTCGCTTAGGCTCAAATCTCCCTCAGCTTAGTCGTTAGATCAGATATAAATAAGGAAAGGAAATGGAAAACACATTTGGGAAAGCATACGTAAACATATTGAAAGTATTTACACTTATTATGTTAGCTCTTATTGGGTATATTTTATTAAAGGAATTCTATAAAGTCTTCATAAAATACACTCCACTTATATGTGGAATTATTCATATAATTTTATGTATTACATCCTTAATTAGAATCAAACATTTAAAATTAAGTGATAGTGCACAAGCATTATGGACACTAATCATTTTAACTATTCCAATTATTGGTCCAATTGTCTCTTCATATATGACATCAAATATTGAAAAAAATAGAAAATAGAAATAGATCTAACCATTAGATGCACCTGATACTCTCGTACCTCGAGCACAGGTGATCTAGGACGTTAGGATATAAAAGAAAAATGACAACTATACAAATTTTCCAATCAGCATTTGGTGCTCTTGGTATCCTAGCATATGTAATATGGGGGAGAAAATTCATCATTCTGAAGCAGGCCAAAAGATTCAACGAAATGTATAAAATAACATCACTGACTATTAAAAAATCTGGTCTAATTGAACAAAATATGCATTTTGATTATATCGCCTTTGATGACAATTATTGTTACACAAACTTTCCAGTTTTTCCATTCTTTATCTATAAATTAGAAATTATAGAAAGAGATGATAAAAATTTAACCCTCACATATAAAGGCGGGACATATAAATTACGGATAATGAGTAAAGAAAATATCCTAACCAACGAATCGAGCTGATACCTATGTATGTCATGAAACATGTTACGGTATCATCTCTTGACGTGAAACATGTTTCACGCCAAACAGGTACCAGCTCATTCTGGATGTTCGGTAAAAAATAAAAAATGATAAATAACATAATTGAATTCAATAAAAAATATCAATTCAGAATAATTTTGGTGCTAGCATTAGCACTGAAATTAACAGATAACTATCCGATATTAGATTTTATCGTTTTCTTACTTTGTAGTCTATTCGTAATAACTGTAGTCATTACGAATGTAACATCGTATATAAAATGGATCAAAGTGAAAAATGATGCACAAATAATTATTGAAGAAGGCTTTGGTATCGATTATATAAACGACGAAATCAAAAAAATTGAAAATAATAACACATTGTCGGATAATAAAAAAACAGAGATTATCAACAAAATGAAAAACGCGATTGATAGCCTTAACCAAACACAAAAGAATTAAACAAAAAAAACCGAACCAAGGGTCGCAGTGAATACTCTCGTACCTCGAGTATCACTAAACCCAGACGTTAGATTGTAATAAAATTAAAAATATATTTTATCTGATCACGTCATCTAGAAAGCAAATCATCCTAAGCTCAGAGTCATATTTTCAAACACAATCTATAACACACAGTCTTAATCTGTATAAATGCGAAGTCAGCATTTCACCAGAAGTAAACGCAAACTATGCATCAAATATGATTCCGAGTAAATGCGGAATCAGCAATTGATCGAATCAGAATTTGAATCAAAATAAATCTAATTATCAGCAATTAAAAACATAAAATCTAACCATTAGATCCACCTGATACTTTCCTCTGGCACTCAAAATGCGGAGCATTTTTCATGCCATCAGAGTACAGGTGATCTAGGTCGTTAGTTTGTAATAAAATTAAAAACAAATTGTAGAAATGAGAGTCCAAATAAATCGCAGATGCACGAAGTTAGAATTATCTGAAGTAAGATGATTTTAGAACAAAATCAGATCTGAATTCATTATCTCAAATGAAAGAATTTTATAAATATAGAAATCAGAAATAAAAGACAAAAACTAACAAACGGATCGATCTGATACTTTCGTTGTGAGTCACAATTTAGATAGAAAGTACAAATCATCCTGGACGTTAGTATATAATAAATTTAGATGATAGAAACGAGAATCCCAGAATCGCGGATGCACGAATTTAGAATTATCTGAACCTATAATTTTAGAGCTAAATTGAATCAGAAATGCTGATCTGATAATGATCAGAATTTTTAAATAAAAAACAAGAAAAAGAAAAAATACTAACAAACGGATCGATCTGATACTTTCGTTGTGAGTCACAATTTAGATAGAAAGTACAAATCATCCTGGACGTTAGATCAGAATAAAATTCATAAGAATTGATAGAAATTCGCATCTTAAAAAGCGACTCACTTTATTCTTGGAATCACAGAATTAAGCTGCATAAATGCGAAGTCAACAATTCACCAGAAGTAAACGCAAACTATGCATCGAATACGATTCCAAGTATATGCGGAATCAGCAAATAAAAAGAAATAAAAGTCTAATTATCAACAGTAAAAAAGAAAAGATCTAACAAATCACTGGAGTAGATACTTTCGTTTGGAGTCAAATTTTAAATAGAAAGTACTACTCAGTTCAGACGTTATGTAGGAAAATAAAAAACGAAAAATGAACATAGAATTTGGCTAGTAATTATCACAACAAACGTAAACAAGTTTCCAAACCAAATATCCAATTAAGAAGTCTTATCAAATAACCTGGGAGGTCATACCGCTAACCCAGGGAAAACTAGACTGGATCTTATCAAAGTATTATCAATACGAAGTAGATTTTATCCAAAATTAAATTGATGTTATATCAGCAAATATTGAATCAACACTTATAAAAAATAAAGAGACTAATACATAACAAATCACTGGAGTAGATACTTTCGTTTCGAGTCAAACTTTATATAGAAAGTACTACTCAGTTCAGACGTTAGATCAGAATAAAATTCATAAGAATTGATGAAAATTCGCATCTTAAAAAGCAAGTCACTTTATTCTTGGGATCACAGAATTAAGCTGAGTAAATGCGAACTCAGCAATTCACCAAAAGTGAACGCAAACTGTGCATCAAATAAGATTCCAAGTATATGCGGAATCAGCAAATGAAAAGAAATAAAAGTCTAATTATCAACAATAAAAGAGAAAAGATCTAACAAAGGGTCGCAGTGAATACTCTCGTTCCTCGAGTATCACTAAACCCAGACGTTCTACATAAATAAAATATGAATACACTTACACAACAAATATCCGAAACCCTGCTACCTGGTATGTACTTACCAGATCCACTAAAAAAATTATTTGACTGGATAGAGCATAATAAGCTTTACACAGATCAAGCAAATGGCAGAACAGGTTTTTTATTTCCTGAAGATAAATTAAATGAAAGTTGGACAGATGAAGAACGAGAAGGAGGAACTTTAGTTTACTTTTATCCAGAAGGTAACGTAAACTTAAAATATTGGTTTGGACACGAAAAACCAGATGTTATGAATCGGCTTTGTGTATTCGCTAAAACAGGTGGAGAAGGTTCACAAGCTGCTTTATGGTTAGACGATGATGGAAAACAAAAAATTATTCATATGGGATCAGGTTCAGGATCTGTTTTATGCTGTGTCTTGGCAGAAGATCCAATAGATTTTCTACGTTTACTTGCCATTGGATACGACGAGATTTGCTGGAACTCTGAATTCTCCTACCCTCCAAACTCAGATCCTGATGAATGCCATATCAAGCCAAATATTGAATTTCAGAATTGGGTACAAAAGGAATTTAATACCACTATTCCTCAAACAGCATTAGAAATAGTTAAACACCCTGACGAAATGGGAGATGAAAAAACAAAAGATGAATTCAATCAATGGGTTAACAAAATAGTGTAGAACCATTAGATCCACCTGATACTCTCGTACCTCGAGCACAGGTGATCTAGGACGTTAGGAGATAAAATGAAACAAATACTTTATATATTAATTTTAATATCAAACACAATATATTGTTCTGAAAAAATTATTGGAAAACATACGGAAATTCCTATTTCTAAATTGGAAGAACATCTAGAAATAAAAATACACCATAGTCATTTAGTTTTTCAATCTAAAACTCCTGTACATATGAATATCATTATTGAGTATAGATCTGAAATATCAGGTAAAATTGAACATTCTATTCTAAACTCAACAAACAAAGCTAAACAACATGAGTTTAGTTACATAGCAACAGATCAAATTGAAGAGTACGAACCTTTAAAAGACTTAATACGAAAAAGATATAATAACCTAAGAAGTACGAATTGTGTATAAAAGCTTCACTGGGTGGGTGAAAAGTGGAGTTTGGGTTAAATTAGCTTCGACCAAAAAACCTCAACCCAAAAACCACGTACTTACGATGCCCAAGAAAATCAAAAAAACTAGAAAATCCAAGAAAGAATGTCGAAGAAAAATCAAAAAAATTGGAATCACCACAAACTGCTTAAGTTCTCAAGCAGGATTAGCACCTTTTGTTAATTTCATTAATGGCACAGGTATTTGTGATGAGCTCGCACAGGTATTTAAAGATCTAAGAAAAAGCAAGAAAGGCATAGAGCTTGAAGAAGCTTTTTTACAGCTTGTACTCTTTTTTGCGGACGGTCGTGAAAGTAGTTTAAACACCTTTGATACGCTGAAGGAAAACGAAGCTTGGCAAAAACTTTTAGGCTGTGAAGTTGCTCTAGGTACGGCTGCATTAAAAAGAATCCTTCACAAAGCTTATACAGTAGATGTTGAGATGATTCGTCCTTTAATCCGCAGGGTTTTTCTTAGTGCGCTCAAAGCTAAAAATCCGAATAAAGTCATTCTCTTTCTAGACTCCAGTGTCTACGATAACGACGGCGCTAAATGCCGCGCGGGAGTAAAATGTACCTACAAGAAAAAGAACGCTATCACCCAATCAACCTCATATGGGACGGCATGTATATCGATACTTATTTCCAATCAGTCATTGCTCACAAATCACGATGGGGTTGCTATTGAGATGTACAGAAATCGTACCATGATTCGTGAAATCTTGAGAGACATTCAGTCATCGTTCGATGGATGTGTTATTACGATCAAAAGATTTTTGCTGCTTGCGACGCGCTTAAAATCAACTTTATTTGTGCAGGGAAACGCTATTCAGATCACAAGATTCATGCCAATACAAAACTCGAAAACTTCGATGGCGTCTATCGTAAAAAAGCTTGTACTTGGCATTACCTTACTTTTCAGAACGTCGTAAATCTTGGCCCAAAGAGATGGCGTATCGAGCTTTGTTTTTACGGCCTACAGAAGAGAATGGCGAAGCTTTATTAGGTTTAGAAAGTCGTATTATCCTTACAAATCTTGACGTAAAATCTTGCTCCGATCAAGAAATAATTGATTATGATCATTCCCGCGGAGCTGATGAACTCACTCACCGTGCAGCTAAAGATTTCGCAAGTGAGAGGATGCCATGTCTCGACTTTCACGCTAACTCCCTTTGGTACTCAATGGGTATTGTATCCTTCAATCTCTTTCAGATTTTCAAACGCAACATTGCGGGTTTTTCTTGGAACTGCTACCCCACTACGGTACGTCGTAAACTTTTTGATTTAGCAGGAAAAATCATTAATAAAGGACGCTCATTGACACTCAAAATTACCCCATGGAAAATGAGGGAGTTGAAATTTGATCAAATATGGGAGAAATCACTTACGCCTTGGGTTCTTCCTGTTCTTTAGTTGCTGAATATACATTTTAAAAACGGGTGCTTTTCAATAAGCGCCAGGATCCTCACGCCCAAATAATGGATGAAATACACAGAAATCACAATCTGAAGATCGAAAAACTCCATAAACTGATCTCTGGAGCAATGGAGTCAAATTGATAAACGAGATGGACTTCAAGGAGAAAAATCATCCCTTTTGTAATGCCTAAAATAGTCTATACACGCGTATCACGACCTTTGGGAAATAAAATCGTACGATTTAGGAATAAACAAATTTCTTTATATCATAAAGAAATTTACAATAAACCTATCGACAATTTCACTCTCCTAGGATCCTTTATTAAAAAGACAATTATCTTAGACCCTAGCTTTTTAGAGAATAATTCCATAATTTATAATCTTGGTGATATTTCCACAGACGTAGATCAAAAACAAAATATTTTTGAGCAGAAAGCAACAGGTAAATCTGATGATCGATTTATTAAAATATATATCCTATTCACTCATAAAAAGGAAAACTCCTAACAAGAAACTGGAGTTGATACTTTCGTTGTGAGTCACAATTTAGATAGAAAGTACGAACTCAGTTTAGACGTTAGTGAAAGATAAAAAATGAGTGAGAACCGATTCAAAATAAAGTGTCAATTACAAAAAAAACTGAATAAAGGTTCATGGAAAATGAATCCTTTTTGGAATCACAAAAAATAAATCAATCAAAAAAGATAAATCAAAACTTTGAAAAGAAAGAATTTTATCTGACTTTATAAAATGCTGAATCAGCAAAATATTAAAAAAAATTATATCCAAAATGGGAATCACTAACCAACGAATCGAGCTGATACCTTCGTATGTCATGAAACATGTTATTATATAACTCTTTAAGTAGAAACATGTTTCACGCCAAACGGGTACAAGCTCATTCTGGATGTTAGAGTAACAACAAAATGATTAAACATTTATTAGCAATCAGCTCACTTATCTACTATTTCTTTTATACGCTATTTGCTCTTTTTACACACATTGCTTTCACCATAAGTTTTTTTCCTGAAAGCGTCATGGAATTGATTAGTAAAATGAACCAATACACAAACGTTCTAGGTGGTGTAGCATTTCCAATGTTGTTTATAGGATTTATGACTGATGCACTTAATTATTATTCTAGAGCATATTTTATAGCTCTAATCTTTATATCAATTTTTTGGTTATTCATATATCCATTTGGAACAGTTATGGCATCAGTAGTTATATTTTACTGTGTTCATAGAATTATAATTAATGAGAGAAAAATTAAAGAAAAAACTCTAACAAGAAACTGGAGTTGATACTTTCGTTGTGAATCAAAATTTAGATAGAAAGTACGAACTCAGTTTAGACGTTATACAACAAATTAAATAAAGAAATATGAACGAAATAAACCTTAAAACTGACTATCAAACTATATATAATTACATAAAAGAAAAAGTAGAACAATATAGTGATCCACAAATGGGTAATTCATCAGACCCAATAAAAATTATCCATCTAGGATTCCAATTTGAACAAGAAGGTTGGTTCACACTAGTCTTTGATACACGACCGAATGCTGAACCTGATGGAGAATGGACAACCAATTTTTATGAATCAATACTAAATTTATCACACTGGTCAAAAACAATTGATGAACATTGTGAAAATGATATTCCTTTCAAGGTTACAATTCTTGATGGTCAAAATATTATTTTTGATGGAATAGATCATGAAGATGACGAAGAAATTGACACAAATATTGTTAATCATATTGGGAATATGATCATAAAAATTATGAAAGAAGCAATGAATAATGGAGTATTTAATCAACTTAAGTTTGCTACAAATCCTACATTTGGAGTTGAAGAAATAAATGGTGAATTTGGTTGGCCAGCATATGATCAAAGATTAATTCAAGGAAAAATTGAAATAGAAAAAAATGTATAACGAATAAGATTAGATTTCGCTGATATTAAAGGGAACCCAAAGTAGCCGGAATCTTAATCAATGGTTGGACGAGCCCCATGCTCGGACCCCGCCCTATGTATTTAGCTTTTTAGCCTGAGGGAGATGAAGGGGTCAATTTTGCCCCAAAAAAGGCAATGGATACGCCTGTTTGACTAGATGGACTCACTACTTTTGTGAAGGTCGAGTCTTTTCCTAGGATTAATCGCAATCGAAAGATTTTTTGAAGGGCATTTATACTGAAATTCCTCAAATTTGGGCATAGGGGATCTATGACCCAAAGTTTTGTACTGAAAAAATTAATGAATAAACTTAGGAGATTGAAACTATAGGCGGCGAGCGTGCCCCTACTGACACTAAAGATTCTTGCTTGAGACGTCCTTCACTAATGACTCGGCCAATGGGCAGCATAATGCCCTGACAAAGACTGCAGCGTAGCGCAGGTAATTTTGGCGGAGGATCATTGGGAATTTTGACTTCCAGTAAGTTCTGCATAAGAAAGAGTTTTTTCTTGGCTGCAGGAGCGAGAAAACCGTATTCCCGCACGCGATGGAAGCCCCTTGGCAAGACGTGCTGAGCGAGGCGCTGTAAAAACTCCACGGGTCCAAAATCTTTGGAGTCCATCCGCTTGGTCTGCGAATCCTTATACCGCAGTCGAACTTTATCCTCTTTTTCGGACAAGGATTGCTCTGAAACTACACCTCGCATGAGGTAGCGACTAAGGTATTCGAGGGCATGAAGCCCTTGGCCTACACTTCGGCAATCCACATTCCACTTTTTTGCATAAAGCGAGGATTGGAAGCCAATTTTGTGCTCAGT
>NZ_ABCK01000024.1 GCF_000170755.1 Lentisphaera araneosa HTCC2155 | reverse complement strand
ATCTCGATAAATTTGCTTCAGAGTTGATGACCACACACCTTTGCAATGAGTTCGCATACGCCGTTCGAAATAACTATAATTATAGGAGACTATTTTCCAGGGATTAAAACCGTAACACCGATATAGGGCCTGACCGGTACTAGCATACAGTAGAGATAGTTTTGAGGAGTAATCAGGCCACAGCTGCTTCAGTGTATTATGAACTTGATTACGTGCCGAAACATAGGCTTTGTCAACATCTTCGTAATGGCTATTGAGCATTCGTAAGCGCGTGTAGTTTGCTGAGTAAGTCCGATGAATCAGCACCTTATTACGCTCGGCTAAACTATTAATGAGTTCCGCATCCACTAAGTCGTTTTTGTTCGTCCCATTGAATTCGATGATCTTTGAATTCTTGACCGCCTCACCACTGACGTAGGCAGTCAAACAGTTTAAATGGGTCGCCATTGACAGAAGGTTCAAGGAATAAGGCCCCGTTGGTTCACAGACAATTCGCAAATTCAAAAAGCCTTTAGACTGTGCCAATGATAAGTAGTTTTTTAACGCCTTCTCTATTTCTACACTACGGTTAAGGATTTGCTCTCGATAGACTTCGCGCTTGTTAAGTTGCAGGGGACACTCAAAATGAACATCCAGTTTGCGACTGGAGACATCTACGCCAATATTTAGGATGTGATTGGCATTGACTTCTAATGTTTTTTCTGTTATTTTCATTCTAACCTCACTTAGATTTGTTGAAGGTTTAGAAAGGAGAAACTTTGGTCGGTGGCTCCTTTCTTTTTTTCTCTTCGAAGGACAATATATGGCAAGAACCTATCTCACTGAAATTTTAAACTTCATTAATAGTATGTGCAGAGGAATTTCTTCGCTTCGCTCGAAATCCCTAATCTCGGTCGTTATAGTATAAAAAATCTCTAATCATACGCCCTATCTACCCCACGAGAACTATTGAACTGGAATCATCGATTAAGAAACAAATTTGAACTTTGAAGATCACGCAAAAGGTTGCTTAAAACACACTCGCCTTGTGCCGGATAATACAAAAACCTAAATCCGTGAGCTGATGCTGAAAAACACAGCGAAAACAAGAAAACCTGTTGGTTTATAGTAATTTAAGTTACTACACCAAAATCACCCAACAGGTTTCTTCATGAATAAAGCATTTAAACTCGATACAGGCAACGACTCTCTTCACAGTATTGGCGGAATATATCTTGCGGGTCAAGTTCTCCAACAAAGCGAAATAGATCAAGAATTTAGTTCAGAGCATAAGGCAAACTACACTTTCCAAGATGTAGATATCTTTAAGTCACAAATAGGTTTACTTATTCAAGGCTGTGAGCACTACACAGACATTAATCAGTTTCGAGAAAATGAAGTGTTTATGAAATCACTTTCGTTAAATAATGTCCCTTCTGAGGAGCGCCTTCGCCAGCGATTGGAAATGATGTTGGCCAAGCACGAAAAACTTTTAAAACAGTCAAATACAAAGCTTCTGAAAAAGCAGGTGATGGGCGCAATCTCAAAAGGAGGCATGGAGTTTATTCCACTTGATATGGACGTGTCCCCCATGGATAATTCAGGGACTCAAAAAGAGAATGTGTGTTGGACATATAAAAATCACGATGGTTTTGCTCCCATGTTTGCATATATTGGTAAGCAAGGCTTTATGCTTAATCAGGAGTTACGACCAGGCTCACAGCACGCACAAAAAGGAATGCCTCAATTTTTAGATGAAAGTTTTGCAATGGTGAAAAAGTTGAAGCTTAATCATCCAGTCTTACTTCGCTTAGACTCAGCTCATGATGCTGAGATCAATTTCGATCACTTGCCTGAAGAGCATTATTTTCTGATCAAACGAAATCTACGAAAAGAAGATAAAGTGCAGTGGCTTGCGAATGCTCGACGTCTTGGTCGCCAACTCAAATCACGCGATGGTAAGAATATATTTGTAGGAGAAATTCATCATAAAACCCCAGGTAATAATGAAAAGCGCAATGTGGTTCCCATGATATTTAAAGTTACGGAACGACTGGAAGACTCAGACGGTAATAAACTCTTAATACCTGATATAGAAGTTGAAACATATTGGACAAACCTGCCTTTAGAAGCTGAAGATGTCATTGAACTCTATCATGAACATGGAACCAGCGAGCAGTATCATAGTGAACTTAAAACTGACATGAATGTAGAACGTCTTCCCTCGGGGAAGTTTATGGCGAATCAGTTTTTCCTTCACTGCGCTATGCTTGCTTTCAATATACTAAGAGTCATTGGAACTCACCTAATTGAGAATAAATCTTTGGCTCCAATAAGAATTAGAGGTACACGTCGACGTTTACGTTGTGTTATACGTGACTTAATTTTAATCGCCTGTAAGCATGTAAAGCACGCAGGAGTTGAAGTCCTCAAATTTGGTCGACATTGCACTTGGTTTAAACTCTATCAAAAAATCTCTCTTAGTCTTTAACTGCAATCAAAAATATCTTTTCAAAAACTCTAATTAAAGAGTTTTCGCTTCGCTGTGGTCAAATTGCACAAGACACCCTAAAAAACTTCAATTTTGAGACTCTTTTTATTCAAGTTCATAAATATCATCATGACTGCTAAAGAAATATCACAGTAAAGACTCAAAATATTACAAAGGATTAACGATCACAGCGATATAAACTGATATTTAAATCTCTATCACGGATTCAGGAAAAAGAAGATAATAAAACAATTCTTTTCACCCTTTAAAACATTAATTATCACCTAAAAACACACTCCATCCTTAATTATTAGCCATTTCTTGGCACTATATACTGAGGGCTAGTGTAGATAACACTTGCCTTTCAAACTCGCCCTTTGCCCTACTAAACTTTGTTTAGTGGGGCTTTTTTATGTCTATATTTAAACCAAGGAGATAATTATGTACTCTCTCATTTTAAGCGCGGCCGAAGTCGTCAATATCATTAAACCTGAAGTCAATTATGAGCTACTCTTCTATTGCAGTCTTGCTCTATCTTTAGTACTTTACTGCATCGGTCTTATTGTTGGGATAAGAGCCGCACGAGATTCCTCTCATGGGTAATCTACTCTATTGGGAACCCCAAATCAGGACGACTCCCTATATAAATCAAAGTTTCTTACAATCGAATAGTTTTAGTAAAATTCATTCGGCTACTCTCTATGCTTGTGAACGTTTTGTTTATCGCTTAGACCCCCAAGGAATCCTGAGTATGTGGAGCTGGCTTATTCTCCGACTGGGCTTAGCACTGCTCATTCCTTTATTCGCCTGCTGGGGACTGGTTTGGTGTATCTCACTATTCGCCTCTGCCGCACTAGCAATGGTGACGGCTATCACACAATTCATTGTCGGGACATTAAAACTCATTGGCTACATCTTTTTAACAGGTGTCGTCCTTATGTGCTTCGGTCTCTTTTCTAATAAATAATCAAGGAACATATCATGCTTAAAATCAACGTATCATTCTCTAAAAAGATCCCTGGTGAGGAACAGTATAGCTCACTCAATTTTCACGGTAGCCTAGAACGCGAACTCTCTGACGGACTTAGCTCCGCCGATATCCAGCGAATCTTCCACGAAAACTATCAACTCTTGGAGCAAACTGTTGAACAAGAGATACAAACTTATTCTCATCCTGCTCAGCCTCCGCAAAGTTTTCCTCAACAGCAAAGCTTCCCTCAACAGCAAGCCCCACAAGTAAGGCCTGCTAAGGCATCATCGAATCAAGCTTCTCCCAAACAAATTCAGTTTCTCAATCGTCTCGGTGCAGAACGTGGACTTAGTCAGTCACAAGTAGATGCCTTCGCGCTTAATCATTTCGGCTGTGATTCTATATGGAAGCTAGATAAGAAACAAGCGAGTCAGCTGATTGAGAAACTCCAAAACCAAAGGGCCGCCTAATGAATACTAATTTAGATTTCACTGCACTTAGAAAAGCTCCTCATTGGAGCTTTTCTGCTTTAAATAGCCTACTCAATATCTGTAGCCTGCAATACGCCTTAGGACGCGTATATAAAGAGCCCGCAGAGTTCACACCCATAAACCTTACATTTGGTAAAGCTTTCCATAGGGCCGCATCGCATTATCTCCAAAGTATTATTGCCGGTGATCCTGCTGACTCAAAGGAACTCAAGGATACTTTTGCTCATTTCTTTCAGGATGAAGTCAATCACTCCTTTACCGAAGTACGCTTTGCAGAAGGCATGGCCAGCGATGACTATATCCTCAAAGGCCAGGACATGCTGCAGGTACTTGCGGATGACTTTGATCCTGAAGATAGAGTCATAGGCACAGACATAGCATTTAGAGTCGACTTAAAGGACTCTATGGATAACGTTATCAGCAAGCCTCTTATCGGGGAATATGATGCCCTTATTGAGCGCAAGGGCTGTACGGTCATTGTGGATTTTAAAACAGCGGCCTCTCGTTGGCCTGCTGATAAATGCCATAAAGATCTTCAGGCAACGGCTTACCTCTATGCCTTGCGCCAAGAAAGTGGACATGCTGAGAGTCTCTTCAGATACGACGTCGTCACAAAGGCGAAAAAGCCCACAATGACGAAATTCATGACCAATCGCACTCAAGATGATTTCACGCGTTTTATGGAACTTGTCCGAGTCGCCGATCGCATTGTGGCTGACCAGCTTTATTACCCTCATGAAACGGCCTTTGCTTGTAGTGGATGTCAGTACAAGGGCGCTTGTGCTCAATGGCAAAAAACATGTCCTGAACAGCGTTACTTCAATGAGGGCTTAGATCATGCCGCCTGATGAACATCTCTGTGAAGATTGTGATAATGAATTCTTTAGTGAAGACGGTCAAGCATACAAGTATGAACCCACCATATGGTTGTGTGTAGCCTGTCATGATCAACGCTTACAAGAAGCAGAGATTATGGAGGCCTCATGAATTGCCTAGGTCTTACAATCAACCCTAAACTCAATCTTTTACTCACTGCGATCATTATGGATCATGACGTCAGTAGAAAAAGCCTCACGATTAATTTTCGTGATCCTAATTACTCTGCTGAACGAGGTGGTTTCCATCCCGTAGAGATCATGATTGATGAACGTGAACTTATTCAATACATCACAGATTTTTCCTACCTAGGACGTGGTGCTTACCCTGACTTAAGTAAAGAAATAGAGTTTGACTTCAGGAACCAAATATTCTGCCATCTGCAAAGAGAGTACGCTCTCCAAGATGGAGCTCAAGTCTTTAAACTCTGGCAAGCCAATTTTGTGGCTTACAATGATCTTGGGGCCTACCAAATAGAGGTCTCTATCAGCTAAACACATAAACAGAAACAAAACTCTGCCGATCAGTATTTATTGATCGGCTTTTTTATATACAAAAAAGGAGAAAGCAAGATGCGCATACTCGCTCATACACTCAACAATAAAGCTCTACAGCTAAGCCTTAGTCTCGCAGCTTATCTGAATGGACCTGTTAGTAATATCATCGAAACTGATAGTGATCCCTTCTATACACTAGAGTCCTACTTACCGGTCGATTACACCGACTATAGCGACTCTCAGCTTGCCTATGCACTCGAGCAAGCCTGCCTTCATGCTGTCCGCTCCCAACAAAAAGAGACCTCCTATCTCACGCCTCTTGAAATCCACATGGATACTGACGACCTCAATGATTTTAAGGTCCTCTACTACCATATCTATGCTCACTCATTATCAATTATTTAAGGAAAACTATTATGGAAATCAAAGAATTAAAACAACTCAGCTCTGCACAAGTCGATGCCGGCGCACTCTTCAGCGGTAAAAAATCTTCTAAACTTATTACCGCCTATCATAAACCCAATTCCTATACCCCAGACTTAGACCCTCACTACATCTTTCACGAGTCGAGTCGCGATATCATTGTTTGGTTCATGCATAAATCGGATCCCCTTTACCTCTTCGGTCCCACGGGTTCAGGCAAGACTTCACTGGTCAAGCAAGTCGCTGCTAAGCTCAACTATCCCGTTTTTGAGATCACAGGTCACTCACGTTTAGAGTACCCCGATATGATTGGTCACTTATCCGTAGAGAAAGGCAATATGCAATACCGCTATGGTCCTTTAGCACTTGCCATGAAATACGGTGGTGTCTTTCTTTTAAACGAGATAGATCTACTTGATCCTTCCACGGCAGCAGGGCTGAACACGATGCTCGATGGTGCCCCACTCTGTATTCCAGAAAATGATGGTGAGCTTATTAAACCTCATCCTAACTTTCGCTTTATTGCTACTGCCAATACCAATGGTGCCAGTGATGAACATGGCTTATATCAAGGAGCTCTCAGACAAAACCTAGCCTTCATGGATCGCTTCTGGCTAAGTGAAGTGCCCTACCCGGAGAAAAAGACCGAGGAATTGCTCTTAGAGAAAGCTTATCCAGATCTTCCTCAAGCGATTCGTACCAAGATGGTAGAACTCGCTTCCGAAGTGCGTCAGCTCTTTATTGGAGCTCAGCAAGGCATGGATAGAATCGAAGTCACTTTCTCAACTCGCACACTGCTGCGCTGGGCCGATTTAACCCTGCGCTTTCAACCTCTAGCTGCTCAGGGTATTCAGCCCATTAACTATGCACTGGATCGCTCTTTGGGCTTTCGTGCTTCTACGGCTAGTCGAGCCGTTCTTCACGAACTCTCTCAGCGCATCTTCCCTGTATCAAAACCAAGTAAGGAGAAATAACATGCATCAACTTAAAACAAACCCTCAAGTCCTCAATTGTCTATTAGCACTCAAACTCGATGTTCATATCTGGGCGGCTCGTCGTAAGCTCGCTCCAGAAGATTTTGATCATGCCAAACTTCCACCCGAGCAACTCGCCTCTCTCGGAAGTAAAAAGATCTGTAATCCTGCTGATCTGCGAATTTTTAGCACCCTCAAATCACGGGCCGTTTCTTTACTCAATCGCCGGGGCATTAAGTTCCTCGGTGGCTGGGCACTGCCTGAAGCTCTTTCCGATGAACTCATCCAGGAGCTCGAGGATATTGCCGCAGAATTTGCCCTCGCTAAAAAGAACTTTATTGCTCACTACGATCAAAGTATCAAGGATTGGATTAAAGATAACCCAGGTTGGAGCAAGATTATTGCAGGCTCAACAGTCTCTGCAGATCATGTCGCTGCGCGCCTGAGTTTTGATTGGCAAATCTTTAAAGTCATCAATCCGAGTCAGCAAAAAGATAGCAAGACAAATCGAGGTTTAAATGAGCAAGTAGAGAAACTCGCAGGCACCCTCTTTTATGATTTCTCTAAATCGGCGAAAGACTCCTGGGAAAAGAGCTACCTCAATAAAACCGAGGTCACTCGCAAGGCTTTATCTCCGCTTAAGAATATCATGCAAAAGTGCGAAGATATGAGCTTTATTGAACCACGAGTCACTCCCGTAAGTTCTCTTATAAAAGCCGCCTTAGATAAACTCCCCAAGCGTGGAGTCATCATCGGTGCTGACTTACTCATGCTCAAGGGGCTCATGAATCTTCTTACTAACACCAAGGAGCTACTGCATTATTCTGAAGCCATTCTCAATGGTCGTAGCGAAACAAGTATCTTGAGCGGGTTCTCTACTCCCCACAATGTCAATTCAACTAATCCCACAACTAAGAAACCGACTCTGCAGCTCCAGAGTTTAGGTTTGTGGTAATCAGGAAATACATTATGAATATCAATTCAGTTATGCGCTCGCTTCCTTTGGTTGCGGGCGTTTTAGGTAAACGCTACGGTGTCACCGTACGCGTCGGAGGTCGTGAGGCCTATACCGATGGCAAGGTCATCCAACTGCCTGCTTTAACAGAGACAAGTGACGCCGAACAATTAGCGCTACTAAGGGGCTATATTGATCATGAATCTGCTCATGTTCGCTATACGAACTTCTCTTTATTTACTCCCAAAACAAAGCCTCTCACTAAACATATCTGCAATATCTTTGAGGACTGGCGTATCGAGCAGGCGCTAGTAAAGAGTTTCCCAGGTTGTCGTCAGAACTTTGACTGGCTAATCACTCACCATTTCTCCACGGCAGTGAACGTGCCTACGGATGAGGGACAAGCCATTCTTCAGTATATCTTACTCACTGTTCGTTCCTGGGATATTATTGATATCGCGAAGCAACTACCTGCTCATAGAGATTTCATTGAAGAAAAGTGTCCGCAGCTCTTAAGCGCTTTGGATGCTCTACTCAAGGAGATGAAGACTCATAGCACCAGCACCGAAGATTGCTTGCTCTATGCTCGCAAAGTTGTCGCTCTCATCTCGCGCCATGCTAAACAAAAGTATCCCTCTAAAACGAAGCCTTCCAAGTCACAAGCTCAGCAAGCTGAGCCTAAGCAGAGCTCACTTGAGAGTTTAGTGCAGAGTAAAGCTCAAGACTTGCCCGATGATATGGGGACCGCTATTTCTAAACAAATAAAAGCCCATCATAATCTCCAGGATTATGGCGAGACTTGTCAGGTTGCTGAACCTAAAGCCAAGACTCAAGTAGCCTTAAGCACGAAAAACATACAAGAAGTAGATCGCGCTAGCTGTGGATTGAATGCTCGCTTGCAGGCCCTCTTGCAAGCGAGTCAACTCAAGAGAAGTTTCCCCGCACGTCGTGGGCGACTCTCCACCCAAAGATTAAACCGGCTTAACTTCAGTCCTAAAATATTCCTTAGGCATGAACAGCGCTTGGGACTCAATACCTCGGTTCATCTTCTGATGGATGCTTCGGGTTCCATGCAAGGCAGGATGTCTTTAGGTTCTCAGGCTAGCTATGCTTTACTCAAAGCTCTACGCTCTGTCCCTGGAATTAAGAGTGCAATGACTTGCTTCCCAGGAAGCTCTCTTCAGCCATCTGTTCATCAAGTCTTGAAATATGATCAGCCTCTTCATAACAAGATCAGTGTACGTCCTGATGGAACGACACCATTGGCTCCTGCTCTATGGTGGCTCATGCAGCAGGATGCTCTACGCACTGAGACTCGCAAGATTATTATCATCTTAACTGATGGAGATCCCGACTGTGTCGAGATGTCAAAAAAGGCTATTGCCAAAGCCACTTCCTTGGGTTTTGAAATCTATGGCATCGGTATTCAGTGCAGTTCTATAAAGCAACTTTTACCCGATGCACATAAAATCATTCACGATCTGAAGGACTTAGCTCCGGCACTCTTTTCATTACTACAAACTAAACTTATAGGGGATCCACATGGGTGCTAACTTTAATTGCTACACTTTTCGGGGAACCGAGAAACAACTCGCCAAACATCATAATCAGCTACAAGAAGATCTCTGTGTTCGTTACGGTAACGATACCTACGCAGGACACCTAGGCATACTGCCCTTTGGCTTAGATCTGCAAAGAAAAACAGTGTACAAGTCTTTTGACGAAGCGAGGGAATACCTAGAAGATTCCCATAGTAAATGGGATCAGGCGCAAGCGATTCCCTACCGAGATAAGCGTAAGAAGTATTACCTCGTTGGTGGCTGGTGTCCTGAATAGAAAACAGGTATGCGGGCTTAGGCTCGCATACCTTTTTTTTTAGCTATGCCTTATTCAAATGCGTACAGCTGTGCGTATTTTTAATGCAACTTAAACTTTTTTTCATCAGCTAGATAAAACCAACCTCTACTAATATCTAGTTTATGATTGTTCAATGATTTTTCTGATAATTTATTGTTCTGTAAATCTTTTAAATTAATTACAAAGACTTCTTTAGGGCTAGATGGCTGTCCTCCTATACCGACAAAAAAGAAAAGTGGTATGTTTTTATATATTTCAGAAGATTTATAACCTTCTATCAAACTTTCATTAAACGAAACCTCTTCACCCCAAACTTCTTTACGCCATAAGCATTCTACTGTGAATTTTGAAGACTGATCTTTTACACTAAATGTAACCTCTATATCAGGTGAAGGTGTACGGTTGCTTTCCGTCTTTATCTCAACGTTTTGGTGACTAGATAAAGATCTGATTTTAAAGTAACGTTTATCAAATTTCTTTAAAACATATTCCTCAAACAAAGCTCCTTTCTCAAAAGCTGAGAGATCTACTTTTAGAGCTTCTATTTTAGGACGATCTTCAGAATTAACTTTTGGAGTAACTATAACTGAATCAGAAGATAGATTACTAGGGGCGACTATCGTTGGCGCTGTATCTATGTTTCCTATTTTAAAATAGAGTCCCGCAGATACTGCGAGTACTACTATGAACAATAATATAATAAATTGTTTTAGGGATTTAAATCCTTCCTTGTTAGTCGATGCAATTTCCATAACGCTTTTATCTAGACTCTCGCGCAAGCTATCAAGTTTCTTTTGAATAGAGAGTTCTAATTCTAATATTTTTTTATCTATCTTTGTATTAATGATATCTAACTCAAGGCGAACAGAGGACTCTATTTCAGATTTCTGTTTTTCAAACGATGTATTTATCTTGGTATTTAATCGCTTCTCTAAAGTGTTTATTTCTTGTGAAATAACATTGATTTTTTTTAGCTCTTGATTGATTAAGTGAATAGATTTATTCACGTCATTAGATAGTTTTTTGAGATCATGATTATTATCATTCAAAGATTGTAAGGATGCCGCTACTTCGTCCTTAATCTTTCTTATTTCTAGAAATATCCCATTATAATTTTTTAACTCATGAGACTGTTCTTCTATCTCTTTAACTACATTATTTAATCTTTCTAAATCCATCAAAAATTCTCTTGTTAGCTGCTTTTAATCTATTTGCATTATTTTCTAGTAATATTGTAAGTGAGAAACTACCACCCAAACGCTTGTTTAACTCCATTAAAACATCTTGCTCAGGAAAAATACTATATATAGATTCTTCCAGCATACTTTTTAAATCATCATTAAGAAAAGAACCTACTTTAATTATCTCTCGAATAATATTATATGAGTCGTAGTTCTGATCGGACTTTAAATTAGTTAGAGCTACTTCAAAACGGACGCGACCATCTGAGTTATCATAATCGTTTAACACAAGACGCGTCAAGCCGCTTATTATATCTAATCCAATATTGTTCATATAGCTTTCAAGAAACCTACTTAGATTAGCTCTCAGCTGCTCGAAGCCTCTCTTGTTTATTAGCTCACCCGTAATTATTTTTGATTCGATCCGATAAAACACATCAAACCAACGATTAAAATCCTTAGGGTTTTCTACAACGTGCTGTAAAACATAGGTAGGTTCTGAAAACTTAAAGTAGTCCTCTAGTCTGTCTTTAAACTCACTCTTAGTGATTTTTCCATTTGCTGCATCTCTACAGTTTTCGTAAATATTTTTTAGAGATTGTTTCCTGCTGTAAGTGAAATTATCGTAGGACCAATGAATGAGTATGAGTATACAGCGATCAATAACGTCTCCGTGATCATCCTCCTGATAAATCTTTTTATAAAAACTATACTTAGGGTTTGTCTGTAGTGAATTGAAGTCAAAGTCTTTATCATAGTTTCTAATTGTTTTCACTAGGCAGTTTTTAACTGTATCTTCTGAAAAATTCTTATAATCAACCTCAAACACACCACTGTCAAAAAAACTAGTAACCGTCCAATCTTCAACAAGCCCTAATTGTTTTAAGCGATATAGTGACTTTTCTACCTGTGCTTTATAGCCCATACCTGAGCCATTAACGCGAACACCAGAAACACCTTTTTTAGTAAAGCTGGAATGTACTTTTTTAATTATTTGAAATTCATTCGGAATATAATCAAGACTCTTAGAAAATAAAAAGAGGTTTGTTTGCACATCTCCCTTAACTTTATTCATTAACTTATCTAGTTTTTCTAAAGAGCATGACTTATCCCATATCTCTGATAAAACCTTTTCATTATCTGATTGAGATAACAATACAACACATTCTGCGGGGCGATCTAAGAATTTACTTTTATCACGGCCTGCTCTTCCCGCCTCTTGATAGAGTGCTTCCATGGAACTAGGTATTCCGTAATGAATCGTGTAATAAATATTGCCTTTATTGACTCCCATACCAAATGCTTTTGTGGCGGTAATTATTGATAGGTCATCACTCTTAAAACCGTCTTGAACTGCCTTTTTATAATTATTGAATGACTCTGCTTTTATAGCATGTTTTTTAGCCTGGGATCCCGAGTAATATCTAACATCTTTCTGTAGACAATCACTGAGTAAAAGTCCTATTTCATAACAACCATTCTTGCCATTTACAACAGGAGTAAAAACAACGCCACACTCTACATCCTTCTGTTTATTACCACTCAATATTTTCGGGGAGTTTAAACGAGAAATCTCTCTCTTTAAGACATCCTTTTTATCATTAGTGCTGTCAACTACATTAAATGTAAGTTCTTCTCTGGTATAGTTAAGAGGAGTTTTTACATTCTCAGGTTTTATACCAAATTCAACCTGGATATCTTTAAGGACATTAACTGATGCTGTAGCAGTCAAGCCTAAGAAAGTACATTTAGTACATAAGCGTTTTATTGTTTCGGATAAATTAAGGTAAGATATCCTAAAGTCATGACCCCATTCAGATAAGCAATGTGCTTCATCAATCACAGCATATGCTATCTCAAAAGAATGATTAACCTCTTTAAAGTATCTACGGAAATCTTTATTCTGGAACCTTTCCGGAGATACATATATAAAAAAGTGTTTTCCTTGGGAAAAATCTCTTTGAATGAGTTCTTTCTCTTCTCCGTTAAAATCTCCTGTCAAAATTGCAGCTCTACTAAAAAAAGATGTTTCTAGGTCTACTTTTTGATCATACATAAGCGATTTAATAGGACAAACCACAAAACTTATTGCTGGTTGTAATATTGCAGCTAATTGATAACAAATAGATTTACCACTTCCTGTCGGCAATAGTCCTATTGTATCATAGCCGCTTAAGGCATTTGCTATTATAGACAACTGCCCATCACGAAACTTCAAACTATTTTTATTTAAGTTACTGTACGTCTGGAGAAATAGATTCCATGTAAAAAACAGCAATGCTTCTTCGTCCTTTTCACCATCTCCAAAACGTAATTTATATTGTATCTGTTTCGCTGTAGATAACTTAAAGTAATCATAATTCTCGAATCTATTAAATTTTAAATTCATACTGGAATCACCCTTCATGAATAATCGGTATTCATCTAGGTAATCATTCCGGACATATATAACTTCCGGGTGCTTTTGGAACTCATCCGTATAGCGTTTTAATAAGCTGAAGTCAATTTTTATACTTTCTTGATCGTTGGAAAAACTTTGGTCTTCATCGATTGTTTTTAGTGAATACTTCGGTTCTTCAAATGGGACCTTATGAAGTTGTAGTAAGTTACTGAACCATATGAACAAATCTTTAATGGCAAGCTCAGCATATCCAGTAATATCATTGTCTCTAACCTCAAACTTCCAAGGGGTACTAAAGTCTAAGGTCCCTCTTTTTAAAAGCTCCACCAATAGTAGCTGAAATCGAATGATCGCCGTAGATTTATACTCAGGTAAGTTAGTATCAATACCCATAGAATAAGCTTTTTGGTAATCTGACAATGAATAAAAGCCTGTACGCGCAAGTTTTCGATTGCTTTGTGAAGTAATAGCTCTTTCAATTCGATTTTTAATCTCATCAATTTTATTTAGAAAGCTACCGTTTTCTTGTCTGAGTTCCTCTGTCGTAATTCTAACAGTTTTGATGTTATATTTTTCAAAATGTAGGTCCCTATCTCTATCAACTTCCTCTGAATGCTGTGACCCATCAATCTCAATGACTAAATATGCTTGTGGTAGGTAAAAATCTACCTGTTGGTTTTTGAACTTTTGAACAGTTACCTGAGTAATCTCATTAACGGATAATTCAGGAATAAGAAGTTGTTGTATGAATTTAAAATCTTCTAGATATTTAGGGATGAGAACTTCATAAAATATCCTCGCAGGAAAGTAATCACCATAATCATCCCCTCTAATAATCCTCTCCCATTTCGGAGTGGTATTGTCTATTAGAGGTAAGCCTAGGGAAAAGTTTTCTTTTTTATGAATAGCACCAAGCTCTTCTTGTAAAAAACTCGACATTAAGGTTGGTTTACCTCGTTGAAGTAAATTGCCTATGATACAAATAGCCGGGAAAATATTAGAATTAATATCCTCGCCTGTAAGGTTCTGGAATACAAAATTATGATTTGTATTAGAATAATTTGCAGAAAACTTTTTCACTTAAACCCTTACTCATTTAATCCCTAGAACAGATTAGATCACAATACAAAAAAATACAATGGCTTATTTTCTTTCCTTCGATGTAAAAAGTGCTAGGGCTCTATATAACTTTTAAATTCAAACAATCGAAGAATCACCTAATATAAAATCCTCGTACCGCTCCTTCTCTTAATTCTTTCAATCAAAGAGCTACATATACCCGTACTGAAATATCACTATAAACGCTATCTAAATACAGGGTTTTTAATCCATGATTTCATAATCTAACACTAGATATAATGCTTATTGTAAATATTGTAAAAGCATCAAAGACGATAAATTATAAACTGTGCGTTTACGATCTTTTCCAAGGTTCAAATCTAACTAAAACTGGTCGGTAGTAAAAGGAACATAAAATGAAATCCCTAATCACAAAGATCCTAGTAAGCTTATTCGTTGGGGCCGTTGGCTTTGTTGCCTACAGTAATAAAGACCAGCTTCCTAAAATTGCTGAACGCACAAAAAATAAAGCGGTACAAGTAACTGAATCAGTTAGTTCAGCAATCGACCAGAAAGCATCTCAATCCGTTAAACAAGAAGAATCTAATTACGAGACTACTGACAAACGATTAAAGAGCGGATACAAGCCTATCGTGCTCACTGAGAGCTACGAGCATGACAAATGGACTACTGAGCCACAAGAGCTAATTCGTGAGTTTAGAGCATACATTGTGAGCTTTGATGATAACTCTGATAATGTATTAACCCGTAACCCAGATTGGGTAGCATATGAGATTAGAGCTAAACCTTCAAACATGCCTGATGGTAAAGCCCCTAATCGTCCCTCGACTTGGATTGAAGATGATAAGTACAACGATGAAGCACCCCATGATAAATCATATTTACACAGTGGCTTTCATAGAGGTCACTTATGCATGAAACATATTGCCTGGAGGTTGGGAGCTAATGCTGATTGGAATACTCACACGACAATTAACGCTTCTCCACAACATGCTAAATTCAATACTGGTGTTTGGTTAGATATGGAGAACAAAACCAAAGAATGGGCGGATGAATACGGCCGTATATGGGTTATTTGTGGCGGTGGATTTAAAGATAAAAAGCCGTCTTTATGGATTGGTGATGAAGGCGAAGAGAGAGTTGCAGTACCTGAATACTTCTGGAAGATCGTTATCCGCTTAGATGATGAAGAAATTAAATCAATGGCTTTTATGTATCCGCACAAACCTGTGAGTAAGAGCCCCACCACCAAAAAATACTTTCATGCAAGGTACTTAACTTCTATCAATGATATTGAGAGTTTGACGGGTTTAGATTTTTTAACTAAGCTTGAAGATGATCAAGAAGAAGAAATTGAAAGTTTAATCAATAGTGATATTTGGAATTAAGAAAGAGAAATAGAATGGACAAAGAAAATAATTATAATGAAGTGACACTCGATACATTACGAAATCTTTTCTCAGTAAAAGAATCAATTAAAT
The DNA here is from genome assembly GCF_000170755.1 of Lentisphaera araneosa HTCC2155. Taxonomy (NCBI): domain Bacteria; kingdom Pseudomonadati; phylum Lentisphaerota; class Lentisphaeria; order Lentisphaerales; family Lentisphaeraceae; genus Lentisphaera; species Lentisphaera araneosa. The sequence goes on along the minus strand of NZ_ABCK01000024.1, from coordinate 62,151 downwards.
CGAAGAAAAAAAAAAGGGTTTTTCGGTAAATCTATAACAGATATAAATTTGGATGCTGAGTATGATCTACTTAAGAAGGGGCTAGATCGTTTATCTTATTTCAAAAGTGAATTTATTAAATCTCCTTGTTTTGAAACTCAAGAAATGCAAATTCTATGGCAGTCAACTGCCAGCCAGTTTATAGCAATAACCACTAGTATTATGGAGGAAATTAATAAAGTTAGGTATTCATATGATTCTTTAAGTTTTGCAGAAAAAACAGAACTTGAGCAATTTGTTCATAATATGGAAAAAATTATAAAGGCTATTATGGCTCATAGTAAAGAATATTTCGATAAGTACGAATTTAGATACGGGTCTTAATTCTAACTTCAATTAATGATGAGTTCTCCATCAATGGAAATGTATTAAGACTCTTAAAATAAAAAGATAAATAAAGGATGTGGAATATGCCTAAGACAGTATTAATTTTATTAATGCTATTTACCATGACTTCATACTCAAAAACTTTAACAAAAAATGAGAAGAAACAGTTAAAGTCAATCTTTAAAAAATATGAAATAGCATACCCAACCGATTCAAAAATAGAATATATGCAAGGCGTTATATATGCCTTTTCAAACAAGATAAATAAGGATTTTCCCTACAAGTACAAGTATTATAGTTGTGAGACAACCTATTATGAGCCGTATAAGTTTATTATAATTTGTTCTCCAACAGAAGAAGCACGAGGCGTTTCCCAAAAAGAGGTTTATGAAAGATTTGAGATTTTCATGGCTAATTTTTTAGATAAACTAACTAAATTTAAACATTCTAAAGATCTCAATTCAACCGAGATTATTTTTAAGATGAAATATCAGGAAAAGACCCTTAAAGAATTTAAATATAAATTCGAAGATATTCTTAAATACTATCAGTCTTAATCATTAAAAATGAATGTAATCTCTACAATTTATAATACTGATAGTTTCGAGGGAAAAATTGATTGAGTTGTATAGATCAGTAAATTAAAGCCATTTTTGACCTTAAAATACTATCTTTATATTTACTTCAATAGATTAAACTGATTCACTTTAATAAGATTTGAACAGTCTCAAAGACTTGAATAATTACCGCCCATATAAATAAACAAACAAAAGGTATACACACATAATCAAATTTAGTTCTTTTATCTTTTTTATAGTAACCGATAAGAGCCTTCACTAAAAAAAAACCCGCTATTGAAGTGCCTATTATTCGGCCGACTAAATAAGAATTACTCATGTTTTTGTTCCGTTTTGGTAGTGGTTAAATCGACTACTTCTTTTCTACGTTTAAATATGAATCTGGAATGACAAGGGAGTTGCTTTTAAGAGACTCTAAATCCTCGTGAAAAGATTTTTTATCCTTCCCTCTCCACGGCAAAAGGGTAATTTACTTGATTAAGCATTAATTACTACTGAAGTTTGGTGAATAAATAAAAAAACAATGGAGTATGATAGATGAGTATTGATACATTATGCACGAGCTGTGGTGATGTTGTAAAGTCGGAGCAATCAATGATCGGCTTAACTATGGACTGCCCTTACTGTGGCAATGCATTTGAAGTTTCACCTCGCAGAAACTCACAAGCAAAGTCAACAATAAGACTTCTACGCTAATAAACTGTGATTCCTGTAACAAAAGTATCTCACCTGAAGCACACTCTTGTCCATCGTGCGGTCATCCTAACAAGAAGATACAGAAGAAAGTAAAAAACAAAGAGTACGACAATAGACAAAGAGGTGGCTGTCTCTTATTATTACTCGGCTTAGTTGTTGGCGCATTTAATCCCACTATAGGTGGTATCATGGTAGTGATTGGAGTTGTTATAGCAGTCATAAATACAAAAGTTGCATAATGATTACTATTATTTCAACTAGGATAAAGAAGTAGTATTGATTGCTAAAGTAAGCTTGGTAACAATAACAAAAAAGAGCTTAGTACATAATATATTATAGGTATGAAATAAATTAATAAGAAAGGTAAATTACATGAAGATGGTTAAAGTTATTTTGATGTCATTGATGATTATAGCGATGAGTAGCTGTACAAGTATAGGGTTAGGCACTGTGAGTAAAACAAATGAATTATCTCCAGGTATGCATAGTGAAAAAGTAAAAGAGGTATTAGGAGAACCTTCTCAAACTCACTTTGTGAAAAACAAATGGATTTGGAAGTATTCATTGCATCAGTATTTCAAAGGTTGGGTGCCATACTACCTTGTGTTTAATAAAGATACTCAGAAGTTAGAATCATGGTATGCAGATGAAAATGAGTATATGCAACAGCAACAATTATGGATGCAGAGCAATTAGTTTAATTACTTACTACATCTTACTAAAATATTTTTATGTTTACTTTCTGTAAATAATCAGTAAGTAGTATTTTTCATGCTATAGAAATAGCATACTGATCCATATAATCACACTAGAGGTCATAGAGATATCTAAGGTGAGGGCAACAAAAAAGGCAATCTTATGAATAAAACAATCGCATTCATACTCATACTACTTTTTGTCTCATGCAGTGAGCCCAAGCTAGAGGAACTCACATTGGACTACTCAAACGAAAGGGCTATGAATGATAGCACCCATATGCTTTATCAGCATAATCCATACAACTATTACCCAAGGATGTAAATGAACTTTTTAACTATGAATTTCCAATTATTAATATCTGGACTTTTGGGAACATTCTTACTCTCTGCTGGCATAGCACTGTGTATTATACCTATCTCAATGTCCGTAAAAAAAAATCCCAATAGTAAACTATTTGTTTTTTTTACCCTTTTAACGGGTTGTTTCCAATTTTATTTTTGGGGTCTTTGGGCAACAGTTTGTGTGTCTATCATTTATAGTTTTATAAATAAACCTGACGTTACGTGGGATTGGGTATATTGGTTATCTGGTTTTATGTGGTGTATGTCTATTATAGCAAGATTACACAGTAGTGAACAAGCTCATATTGATGATTTAGACAAAAAGAACCAATCAAGGGGTGCTTGTTTATATACATTATTATTAATAAGTTTTTTTATTACATTCTCCATTAAGCCACATTGGTCATATAACACATATGGTTGGTACCTAAATGCTACTAATTATTCTCAATATATGAAGAGGGATCAAATCAATATTAATGATAAACCTAATATAGAACATTTTTTTACTGCTTATGCCTCAGTTATTCAAGCTAGTAGTCTTCTGCACGGAGTAAGTACGTCTCCATCACAAGAGCAAGACTTCGCAAAGGCACAAATACAATTTAATAATGCATATAAAAGTATTGCTCAATGTGATGAAAATGTATTGAATGAATTATACCCAAATTGGGGAACGCAATCAAAAGAAAATCTAGAAAACGCTTTAGCTTTAATAAATACAGCCATAAAAAAACCGATCAATGAAAAAATGTTAGGTGAAGCAGATATTTTGATATTAAAATTCGATAACTGGTTGAAGATAAATTGGACAAATATTCTAATATCCATAAATCACAAATACCCTGAATATCCCGTAAAAAGGAAACTAAAGCATTAAAGTTCTTCAGTCATCAATTTTCTAATATGGTAACAAATGAAATCCATTATCAATAAACTCTTAGTTACCATCTTAATTGGTGTGATTGGCTTTGTAGCCTATAGCAATAAAGACAAACTCCCAGAGATAGCTGAACGTACTAAAACCAGAGCGATTGAAGTCAGTGAATCAGTTAGTACTGCAATTAACAAGAACTCTCCTAAAACCACACCTAACAAAGTAGTCCAAGAAGAATCTAATTATGAGACTACTGACAAGCGATTACCTAGCGGATATAAGCCCATAATCCTCACGGAAAGCTACGAACACGACAAATGGACTACTGAGCCACAGGAACTCGTCCGTGAGTTTAGAGCCTATATTGTGAGCTTTGACGATAATGAAGACGGCCTACTTACTCGTAACCCCGATTGGGTCGCCTATGAGATGAGAGCTAAACCCGCAAATATGCCTGTTGGTAAAGCTCCTGATCGACCATCTACTTGGATTGAAGATGATAAGTATAAAGATGAAGCTCCACATGATAAGTCCTATAAGCATTCAGGTTTTAGCCGCGGACACCTTTGCATGAAAAGTATTGCGTGGAGACTTGGTGCCAATGCAGATTGGAACACTCACACCACAATTAACGCTTCACCGCAAGTACAGAAATTTAACGCGGGAATATGGCTAGACATGGAAGAGAAAACTAAAGACTGGGCTGATGACTACGGTCGCATATGGATTATTTGCGGCGGAGCCTATCAAGACAAGAAACCTTCCTTATGGATTGGTGACAAAGGCGAAGAGAAAGTTGCCGTTCCTGATTTCTTTTATAAAATAATTATTCGCCTCGATGGTGAAGAACTGAAAACTATGGCTTTTATGTATCCGCACAAACCTGTGAGTAAGAGCCCCACCACCAAGAAATACTTTCATGCAAGGTACTTAACTTCTATCAATGATATTGAAGATTCAACAGGCTTAGACTTTTTGACTAAGCTTGAAGATGAAAAAGAAGAAGAACTAGAAGCTTTGATTGCAACCGAGGTGTGGTGAACTAAATGAATAGTAGCGAACGTATCAAAGCTGCTGCATATCTCTTAGAGATGAGTCCTGAAAATCTTAAAGAAAAACTGAACTTCGATATTGAATCATTTAAGGCTCAAAGAATCGAAAAGCTGTTCAAAGTCAAAGACGTGGCTGAGATGTGGGGATGTAGCATTAAGCACCTGTGGAATATGCACGAAAAAGGTGAGATCGAATTTAATAGATCTACTGGGGTTACAAGAATATCAAAAACAGAGGTAGATAGAATTGTCGACGACAAATAAACTTTATCGTGTTTCACGACATTCGTTTTAAGTCAAATCTCCTGCACGCGTTTATACAATTCTGCACAGGCACGGGCATCTGATAAGGCATCATGATGCTTGAGTGGGATACCGAAATGATCACAAAGGATATTAAGTTTTGCGGGTTTGAAGCCTTGAGCTTTATAAAGTTTTACGGTGCATACCCAACGATCAGCCACACCCAAGTCGGCATAATCCAAATCGTAATACTCCATGGATCGAGTCATCACGCTGCGATCAAATGACTCATTATGTGCGACCACTAATTTCCCCGTGAGGCGTTTTCTGATTTCAGGGTATAGGTCTTCAAAATCCTCTTTGTACATTGTATGACGTGGCTCAATTCCATGAACATCTATGTTGCGCCAACTATATTCATTATTAGGTGGCTGAATTAGCTCGCTATACTCATCTACGATCACGCCCTTCTCTACTGTGATAATTGCCACTGCACAAGCACTATTTCGCTTTGCCGTGGCAGTTTCAAAATCTATTGCTACAAAGTCCATTCATTAACCTTACTTATCTTTTGCTCACTCATTTCTCTCTCTATATTTATCTGTACATCTGCGAAGCTCGCAAAGTACCATGAGACTGTCCACGCTTACTCTTTATATCCGACTGTCTTGATGTATGTAAGTACTACTTCACCCTACTCTAGACATTTTATGTTCTATATTTTTTCATCCTTTAAAAGTGAAATCGTATACCACTTTGCTATTAGGATTATTTACTTCTTGTTTAGCAAATGCGCTGAAAGCTTCAAATGGATTTTGTGTATTAGTAAAAAGTTTGCGTAAATACTTTTCTAAGTCTTTGTTATCCGACCACCTTTTGGAATTATAGTAAATGCCTATTCCTAATTGTTTAGATACTGTTTCTCCGCCTTTACCTTTATTAAATTTGCGAGTACAGATTTCTTCTCTAGATTCATCCTCAAATATCCATTCAACTATACTTTCATTAAATGAAATATTTTTTGTCTTCAATTGATTAGATGAAGACTTTTTCACTTGGCTATTTTTACTCTCGTGATTTTCTTTTGGTTTAGAGCAAAATTTAATTTCTGTGTTAATCAGCTCCTCCTCTGGTAAGTACAACAGCTCTTTTAACCCTTTCCAGTCATCATTTTTGAAATGATTCTTCATTGGGTCATCAAGTCCTAACTGTTTTAAACTCCAACCTGCTTTCCCAAAATTACATCCCCAGCATGATGCCACAAAATTCTTGGGATTACCTAATCCTCCCATATTCCAAGGAATCACATGATCTATAGTGGGTTTAACATAGAAATGAATGCCATGCCTATCTGCATTAGTATTACCTGTATATGAAAAATCCTCCACTCCAATTAACTTACTAAAGGCTTTTAACACCTCGTTTGGAATTAATTTCCCGCCACAGTATTGGCAGGTATAGTAATCACGCTCTAGCACTTCTTTCTCGTACTTTGATGAAATGCGTTTCTCTTTTTCTTCTAACTCTTCTTTGGGAATTATATTTTCTTTCTTATTTTGAAAATAAGCATTCCTGAATTTCCCCGTGTTTTGACCATGGTCGACAAACCAATCCCGTAAGTCATCGGACTTAATAGTTTTTAAAATTTCTTTTGAATGTGATAAATCACCTCGAAATGCGGATTCTACTGCTGATATAAAAGTTTCTATTTCTTTCCTAATCCAAAACGGCGGGAGTAATGTACTTTTTTCATCCCATGATTTCGGGTCATCGCCCAACTCACTACAAATATTTTTTCCTTTACACATAATAATCCTCTCAAAGGTTTGAATTTTCATACAATATCCTCAAAGCCAGGACAAAATATGTCTTATCATAATACTTAGTTTAAAATCATTTCTAAACCTATGAAATACAACCAATAACTATACGAAATGCGTACGGCTATATCTTTTTCAGGCAGCTGAGTATATCTCAGATAATGATGATCAATAAATTATTCTGGATTCATTTTTTAATACGAAAACAAATTAATTCATCCACAGTATTCAGCTCTAGAAACTCTGAATTATTCATATAATCACTAAGCTTTTTAAAACCATCTCGAAACTGAGATTTCGTAAAACACACACCCGTTGTTTTTAAAATATATTTACCCGCTTCATTCAAACTAATCCATTCCTTGGAACGACTTATGGCTAATTCATATAAGGCATTAAAATTGGGATTCATCATGCGAACTTGAGTAACAGGATCTTTTAAAGCCGTCATATTTACTGTCATAAGCTCACTCAAACCCTTAAGTTTTTCCTGGATATCTTTAAGTTCAACACGAGCTTCTTCATGAGATTGAGTAAGCTTATCTAATACTTCTTTAAATGATCCTTCGCAATCTCCATCCCAGTCCTGTATTAAGTGGTCAACCAAATAATTTCGTTTCTCTATAAGATTTTCTAACTGTCTTTTCTTCAGGTCTTTATCTGCATATTCAATTTCATAACTAATTGTCATCTGTTTCTTAACTTCTTTGGGTTTCTCAAAGAATTCACTGACTACGTTACCTAAAGTAGTTTTGTTATGAGAATCAGAGATCTTCGGGTCATTAAATAAGTATTAACGCAAAATTATTCAAATATTCATTTCCATATGCCTGCACCAACATTTAAGTTCTCAAAACCAAAACTCCACTGTCGTGTTTTCTTGCGGATTCTGCTTAAGACTTCTTTTATACCACCGCATATTTGACGTGCTCCAACGACATGGCATTTTAATATTCTCCAGATGATTTCGACTGGGTTATACTCAGGAGAATATGGAGGAAGAAAAATTAATATAACATCAGGGTATTTTCCCAAAAAAGCCTTTACTTTTTTTGATTTATGAATAGTTGCATTGTCAACAATGACGATCATGGGCTTTTTCGAATGAGCACGTAATTGATGTAAAAACTGAATGAATGTTTTTGAATTTCCACGATCAGAGCTCTTCCAAAAGAAATCTCCATTTTTCAGATTCAATGCACCAAATAGGCTTTTTGTTTCGCGTTTCGCAGGAGTCGGAATTTTTATTTTCTCTCCCTTTTTTAAAATACCCACGAATCAGATAAGGTTCGTTGGTGAAATGGCTTTCATCTAAGCAGAAAACTTCAAGTTCTTCGTTTTCCATCTTTTTCTTTATAAAGGAGATAGCATCCCCAATAACCTTTGTTTTTTCTTTTTTTGATGGCGCTTTTATGCTCGGAGATTTTTGTGGCTTTTTGTACGAGTAGCCCATATCTTTCATAGCTCGGGAAACTGTATCATGACTCACCGTTTCGTTTTTGTCTTTATGAAAGAGTTCTATAATCATAGGACTATCCCAAGTAGATTTTTGATAGCCATATTCACTAGGATCTTCCTTGAGTATCTTTGTAAGAAAAGGGATAAGTTGCTCATTTCTTTTACTGGGGCGTCCTGCTGAAAATGCACGACTTAGACCCTCAATTGAGTCTAAGATATAGGATTTGAGGTGCCGACGAACAGTTTGCGCATTAGTTCCTACAATTGGAGCTATTTGGTCTGCTTTCATACCTTCTCCAGCCAACAGAATCATAGTGACTCTTTCGTCAGGAATATCCTTTTGCAATTTTGCTTGGTGCAACGCAGCCTTCTCTTTGTCAGTTAGTTTTATATTAAGTTTCATGATGTTTATTTTTACAATAGCACACCCTGATCAAAAAGCTTTTTATTATTTGAAAATTTATGCGTATTTACTTAACTGATATTTTAGGCATAGATTTTATTTCAGCATCATAAATTGCGGCGGCGGCTTTGCCACTTTTGTATAAGAATTGAAGGCTATACTCACCAAGATCAGTTAAATAAAGAGATAAGTCAACATCAACTTTTGTACCCTCTTTTCGAGTCGGACTATACGCATTTACACAGTTGATTTTAATATTACGAATTGATGAATCCCACTTGGATATAATGATGTTTTTATTTTGAGGGGTTTTCAAAATGACTATACCATTTGTAGATGAGTAAGTAGCTGAGTTGATATAATAAGTCAGTCTGGGCTTATTGACTTCAGCAGTGATTTTGAATTTATGAATATTATTATAATGCCTCTCTCCTGCCCATACTGTACTAGGTAGTTTCCATATATAAGTACTGCTTAAATCATTCATATTGAGCTTAATTGGGTCCGTTATTTTAAAATCATATTTATTTACAGCCCGAAGTTCGTTAATATCCTGTTTCTCTGTAGAAAACCACAGTGATTTCTGAAACTTAATTGGCCTGGATTTTAATCCATCTTTAAAAAACTGAAAAATAGCTGCTTCAAAGAGCCACGCATCATTACCTTTATTAGTGCCAATAGAAATCGTTTTTATTTTATCTATTGACTCAATACTACATCTGATTTTCTCAAAAAGATTAACTGAATTTCTTTCGAGATCATTAAATCCAGGATTATCAAGTTTATATTTAAACCTAGGATCATTATTAATCTGTACATATATGTCGATATCATCAGTACCTGCATTTTTAACATCGCTTGTTTTTAATGTTACTAACATCTCATAAACACTGTTTGATTGTGTACTTTCAGTTTGTGGTAAAATAAGAACTCCATCACTCCAGCCCTTCGTTTGTAAAACTAATTTTTGATCTTTTTTGAGATAACGTTTTGTCATAGGCATTTTAGTCCCTTTCCTATCTGAATAACCCACGACATAACCGGTCTCTTCGTAAGAGTCATTTGGCTTCCCTAGTAAATAAATATACCCACTTTCTTCACATGTGATATTGATAGTACAGTTCGCTCCACCATATTTTTTCGCGAAATCCAGACCTTCAAATTGACTTGGTATATCCAACCATTTATATGTTCTATTTAACCACGCATTCTCCCCATTTTTCAAAGTGTTTAATGAGTAACCTTTTCCAGAAATTTTAATTTTTGCCCAATCTTTACCATCGCTAACTTTCTTTAAATAAAGTTCACGTCCATCGGATAATGTATAAAGCTGTTTTGATGGGGTGTATGGGTACTGAAAGACATCTGTATATTTACCGTGTGTTACGCTCAAAGCATTAGTCCCTGGTTTCACTACTCCACTGTAATTAGTGCGAAACACGCCTTTATAATTAGTCGTTAAGTCAGTGTTTATGATGAATTTTTTCCCTGGCTGCCAGGAGCTGCCCCTTCCTCCACTACTCAAAATTTCCCATGTGCCAATAAAGTTTTTATGATAATCATTAGAGTATGATTTTATACTCCCTTTCTTAACTAAAGTGGTTTGCCATTTTCTAATACCCTTTTCATAGTAACTTACAGAAGCATAGCCTTCATTTTTTAGGTCAATAATTGTTTTTCGCTGAACACCTTCAAGCCATTCAATGATTATTAAATCCCCTGACTTAGTAATTTTATCAAGAGCATATGTACTTTGTGTACCTTTGTAATTTTGAATAATTTCATCTTTGAAAATTTCCAAACTATAAGATTTATCAAATAGAACACCAGTATACTTTTTAGATGCAGTTTTTGTATTTTGTAACTCTCTATAAGGCTTGCCTCCCCATTCACATAAAAACTGATTTACTTTATGATTCTTTGGATAAAAATAATAATCCATTATTTTTGTCCCGCCTGAGTAAGATCGACTCTTTCTTCTCTCTAAGGCCACATATGGCAGACCTGTATTAGGCTTAAAGTGTGTACTCACATAATCGTAGCCACTTTCACCATTGACATACTCCAGTTTAGAATCGGTTTCCTTGGCTCCCACCCAAAAACTCTGTCCATTATATTGGTGACGTAGAATCCAATGCTCATCACTTGTATCAACACAATAAAGTTTACCGCCCATTGCCCTAGATTTTTTATCCGCTTCTTCCCACGTCAAGGCTTCTTTAAACATTTTAATTAACTTACCTTCGTGATAAAAAGCTCCTTTTTGGTGTTCCTTCAAGTCCCCTTTATACGAGCTCCAATGATCTTTTAATTCTGCTCTATAAATGATTAATCCATCGACATTAGCAGTATGGTTTTCTTCCTTTGGTGTATAAGGAAGGTGTCGATTATAAAACAATTGCTTAAATTCAACCGTATACTCACCTGTCAGACTGATGTAAGGTGATATATCTATTTCTATAGGCTTTAAATCAAGAAAGGATCTTACCGGTGTTTTTAATCTGAGATTTTTAAGTAATTGCGGCGACCAAGTTAATAAATGAGTTTTTCTGCCTTCAGGACTAATTAAATAAACCCAACCTCGACAAGCACTCCCATTAATCGGATCTACCCATAAGTTCAATTTTGTACGTTTCGTACCTTCTACAATATTAAAGTTATATTTGTTATCGCTGTGTTTATGCCCTACAAATCCTAAATGCTCATCTACATATTGATTTAAATCTTCCTTAGGGGCATTTTTTGGGGCCGACATCACAAATGCTTTCTTTGATTTTAAAGAGATCACCATTTTTGATTTTAAGGATTTCATAGCTCTTTCTACTTCTAGAATTCTTGTTTCATTGCTAGCTGCTAAAACAGAACCTGTATAAGTACTAGACGAATTAAAAACAAATCTCATTAAAGGATTATTAACCGCTTGATTTAATTCGTCTACAGTTTTTGGCTCTGCAGTCAACAGGGGTACTACCAAACCCTCTTTTAGGGTATATGCGCTACTGGCTTTATTCAGAGTACAATCAAGTAGAGAGCAGTCTTTAGTCGAAAATAGAAATTGAGGAGAGAGTACACACTTATAAAAAATGCAATTATCTACTACGTTCCACTGATCCTGATATTGCTTTTCACTACTCACAGTACGAGAAGCTGAAAAATTGGATTCCACAAATACACAATCTTGATATTTGTAGCCGTAATCAGTCGTTTTAATACCGAGATTAGTTTGGTAAAATAGACAATCTTTAAATTCCCATTTAGAACTATAAGGGTAGCGATAATAACGTGACCACTTACCAAGCTTAACCTTTGATAAAATAACCGATTCCATTCTGACTTGTGAGGCATAATAAACGGAAATTGCCCCGCCTTCTATTATCAATCCGCGAGGTTTTTTACTTTTAATTATAGGCCTGAAACCACGTGCAACCCGAATAGATTTATTCTTTAAATGACCATCTACTTGAATGGTTATATTGCCGTTAATCGTCAGTGTATCACCTTCTATAACGACTTTTGATTTATCACTGCAACTATTCACTAAGTCCTCTAAAGTAAGCTTATTATCTGTTACTCTTTTAATCGCCTCAGCTTTTACAACTGTGAGTTTTTTACGTATAAGTGGTTTCTTTATTACCGTGGATTTAGTACTAATTGGCTTAAGTACGGGAACCGTTGTATCCCGAGAACTTAATTCACTATCCTCGGCTGGTGCTTCACTAGAAAAAAACATGAAATATCCCAAAATCAATAATGGCCCTAATAACCAAAAGCCGATAACTATAGCTTTTTCGTACCAACGAAGCTTGGGATTCTTAAGCTCTTTGATTCTTAATCGTTGAGTGAGATTTTTGGGGGATTTTTTTCTTGGTTTTTTCTTGAGTTTATTAGCTTCTGCAGATTTATTTTTCTGGATAGTATCTTGCTCTTTCTTGATATCCTGGACAATCATCTGTGAGGCTTGAGTAGATGACAGATCTGCTACTTTACGATCATCACCACCCTTAGCTTTTTGCATGACTGGCTTTGCAGAATCATTAAAATCAATGATGTATTCATTGGGAGACAAGGTTTTCATGTCTTTCGAGATTCGTTGAGCCTTTTTTACTACTGGTACAGGAGTGGCCTTTTTTAAAGCCTTTTTCTTCGCAGCCTTTTTAGGAATAGATATTTTTGCCAAGGTATCAAAGCCATAATTTGAAACCAAATCACTGAGTTCACTGCTATTAAACTTACATAAAGTTAAATCAGTTCTTAGTTCTTCATAAGATTGATAACGATCATTGGGGTTTTTCTCCATCATTTTGCAGACGATCGCACATACCTCATCGGGCAAATCACCTTTGCGAGCTTGGGGATGCTCAAGAGACTCTTGAGAATGCATCATCATTGTCGCAAAAGGACTATCTCCTTTATAGGGAACTTCCCCTGTAAGCAAATGATACATAGTTGCACCCAGTGAATAGATATCACTTCTATGATCAATAGATTTTACATTAAGAGCCTGTTCAGGAGACATATAATAAGGGGTACCCAAGGAATAGCCTGTTTCTGTAACGGAACTATCACTTCCTATTTTTTTAGCTATTCCTAGGTCTGCAAGTTTGATCTTACCATTTTGAGTTACTAAAATATTTTCGGGCTTTATATCACGATGAATGATTTTATGCTCTTGGGCCTCTTCCAATGCTTCAGACACCTTTAACGCGATCTCAATGATTTCTAGTATTTCTAAGCAATTCCCTTGCCTTACTGCTGCCATTTTCTCGACATCGCAACCATCGACATATTCCATAACAAGATAGTGATAACCTTGGTCGTGATCTGCATCGTAAATACGTATAACATTTGGGTGATTAATCGCCGCCGCAAGTCTTCCTTCTTCGATGAATCGCTCCACGTACTCAGTTGATTCTTTTGCAAGTGAACGACTTAAAACTTTTACTGCTACTGGTAAATTAAGACGAGGATGTGAGCTTAACCAAACACTACCCATCGCACCAGATCCCAAGCATTCTCTCAGAACGTATTTACCAATAACTTTACTCACCTCACTCATTACTGCTCCCCTCTGTGCATCCATTTAACCGATTTTGAAAAATCTATATTATCATTTATTTCCTTTAGTCTTGCAAGACAGGAGGAACAATTTTTTAGATGCTTTTTCCATAATAAAATTTTCAGCCCTTTTTCATCAGTGATGATTTTCTCAAGTTGGTATTCATTAAGACATTTCATTAGGTATCCTCCAAATTCATTACTGCATACTTCAATCGCTTTAAAACTCTATGCTTCGCCACATAAATAGATTCTTTACTAATCCCCAGAGAGTCCGCTACCAATTCAGCACTTATGCCGTCAACCATCAACATTACAAAAGCTTCATAAGTCGCTTCATTTACTTCTGATCTTACTTTTGTTAAAGCCTCATCCACAATTACAGCACGCCATTCGTCTTCCCATTTTTTTTCCATGGTATCATGATAATTCTCCATACTCTTAATCCTGTCACTAACTGCTTGGATTTTTCGGAGATCATTACTGCGTTTTCGTATCATTTTAAACGCGGCACGGTCAATGATTTGTTTTAGGTAATCTCGAAAACGTCCTTTACTACTCTCATATTTAAAAACCGACTCATATTTAAATAATGATAGCATCACATCTTGGACAAGGTCTGGTAGTTCACTGTTATCCAAAGAACGATCTCGACCTCTTAAAATGATAAGTCCCCGATAAGCCTTTTCAAAATCTTGCCAAGCTATATCATCGCCAGCCTTGATCTGCTCTATAATTGTTTTTCTAGTTGTAAAAGCCATAGGTAATTATTTATTTAAATTTCTCAATGCCTTAGTGACATCATAATGAGCTACTTTCTCGTAAAAATCTTTTAGTTGTAATTTAGAATATTCAATAGCTTTTTTATATTCAATAGCTTTTTTATCGACTTTATTTTTTGTTATCAAACGGCTAAGTTCTTGTTCGAGAGGTCTTAACCTATTTTTATATCTCTGTAAAATCGGTGTATAACTTTTGATCACTGCTTTTCTTACAATCTTTTCTTCTTTCTTCCATTGTTCTCTCAATTTCGTTATTTTACGATTCTTATTTTTATATCGAATCTAGAAGTCTCGATGCTTTAAATTTTCCCTCAAAACTTTTCTTTAATTCCTGTATAGGGATAATATGTAAATTACTCATACTATTCAACATTTCATTTCGTAAAAACATAATCTTGTTTCCGTATGACCGCACGTTACTCATTAATAAATAAGAACTTTGACTATCCTTATTTTCTACGGAGTTCCACAATTTTCCCACTAATGGTTTATCTACCTGAGATTTGTACTTATCATCAAGTTCCTCTAATATTTTATAGCCAACTAACTTTTCAAGTCTAGCTATGGGAACCGCATAGTTTTTAAAAACCTTCTCAAGTGGCTTATTTGACATCACAAAAGCAATTGCCTGTTTACTGTCTGGGTAATAAATCACTTTGTAAAACCCGGCCGGTATCGGAAATCCCTTATCAAATGCATATTTCACTTTACTAGTAAAAACCACCCCATTAATTATAAAAACTGGATTTGTGTTATCCTGCCGACTCAAAGCCACATCCATATTGATCCAGTTTCTCTTAAGAGAAATATCCATTAGTGTGCATAACGAGATTTCGCTACTGAACTTTTTCTCTTCCGAGCCTAACAATATACTTGTTAATAAACTTTGTGTATAATATGGACTAAAATGATCTCTATCTAAAATCATATTTCCAAAACCATCTGTATTTTGAAGCTTATTCACAATAGGCCCTCTTTCTCCTAATTTTACTTGGTGTGATACCCACATACTTTGTTGGTAATCTAAACTATATCCTTGAGTTATATTCCCTTTTTTGATAACTGTAATATTTCGTCTAGTACCGACTAGGTTGGCTTGTAAGCTAGATGACAATAATACAAGCACTGCAAAATAACTGAATTTCATGTATACGTCCTTTTCATCTTATTCTAAACCTACACAGATCGAGGTCCTTACTTACTAAATGATTGACTAATTCATATTCTTACACGGGTACAGAAGAAAAGTTAATAAATTATTTCCTCCCCGATTTTTAGACTCATATCCCACACTCTCTCTATGAGAAAAATACACCTAAGGCTCATAGCGCCTGCTATATTTCATTAATTGTCTTTTTTGATTACTCCCACTGAGTTCTGTCAAGTCAGTTAATCTTTGTGTATTGCCGGTGAAGACATAGCCTTGATTTTTGAATTTGTTTAAGATCATAATCTTCTCAATTCGATACAAGGCTCTCTGGTCTTTTAACCCCGCATAGGCCATAATGCCCTTGATCATAAGTTCCTGATAAAGCTTATCCCTAATGTGATGTGCGCTCATCGCAATGATAAGTTCTTTATTATTGATAATTACCGATAAAGGAGCCCAGGCATCCAGTGATTTTTTGATACTTTCTTGAGGACTCGATAGGACCACCACAGGAAGTAATGTGAGTATAATCATTAGTTTCTTCATTTGATTCTCCTTCAATTAGCAAACTCACTATTCATGATGGCTTGCTCTAAGTCAGCTAAGGTTTGCTTCAGCTCTGAGTAAGCGGCAGTCTTCTCTCCCGTCGCTTCGTTCATGTAAAGATCACGGCGTAGCTCGATCATGATGGCGTGTACACGCTCATCCTTTTGATAAAACTTCTTCGGCACTAAGCAGCCAGAGAAGGGATCATTGATCCTTACACTGAAGCCTCGTTCTTCAAAAAACTTACGAAAGCCTTCGACTAAGTTCTGTGGTGTATGGAAAGCATCCGTTCCAAGACAGATCTCAGGACGCTCAGCACCCGTATAGCCTTCATAGGGCCGCGCAATCGCATTGAAGCTATGGCAATCAATCACCAAGGCCTTATTGCGTTTATAAAGACTATAATCCACCATGGCCTCCAACTTCTTGTGATGTGTCCGATAATAACGATCCAGCAATTCTTTGCGTAAGTCTGGACTTGCCTGGCGACGCAGTGATTGAAGCTGTGAACCTTTTTCGTAAAGTACGCCCATGCCCCGCTCGGCCATCTCTTCCTCCGCATCATCTTCGAAACGCTCGACATCTACCAAGAGGCGACTCACGGGAAAGACTGCCCTATCCCACTTCCAATCAAATAAATCATCTGTGAAATGATCCGTCATGCTTAGTAATTCTTGCTGCAAGTCTTGCGAACTCAGCAAGAACTCACTTAGGTATTCTTCGGGTATAAAAGTCGAACTATGGGGAATGTGTAAAATCATAATGATCTCCAGTATTTTTTCAGATTAAATCTGCACATCTGCGAACTTCGCTTAGCACCGTGGGACTGACCCCGGTTGCTCGATCTCTCGATCGTCTTGATGTACCTTTTGACTATCACATTAGACCTAGGACAAAAGATGGCTTAGTATTTAATTAGTTAGATTATCCATGAAATTATAATCATAGACAACTTTACTATTGGCATTTTTTTCTTCTGCTTCAGCAAATGCCTTAAAAGCCTCAAAGGGATCTTGATAATCATTGAAAAACTGTCTCAATACAGTTTCAAGCTCCGCGTTCTTTTCCCATCTACTTGGCTTAAAATACACACCGATACCTAGAGATTTCGAAATGGTTGATCCACCTTCCTTTTTGGTGAAATTTCTAGTACAAATTTCAATTCTAGAATCGTCACTTAGAATCTGTTCAACAATAGCTGCATTAAAAGAAATCCCTTTAGTTTTTAACATAACTTTTCCTCATACTATAAATGTTTGTAATTCTTTATTCTGTAAATACCAATCAGCTAAGCTAACAGCTTGTTTCATACATTCTTTAATTTCATTATTCTGATCATCGAAAGTAAATGATAAAGTCAATTTAGGAACCTCAACTCTAATGCTAGCTGACTTATTTGTTTTCACTACATCATAATTTGAAGGCAGCGCTTTTTTAAACGAATCAATAACTGCATCTAGAGAATCTCCCATACCCGGAAATTCTAAATCTATAATACCCTTTGGAAATTTATGATAGATTTTAACAGTCTTAGGGAAGCCTTGTTTTCGCATATATATAAAATATGACCCTGACGGCTTAGGGCCCGGATCTTTCAATATCATATATGGGTACAATTCTTTCATTAAATTGTAATAAGATATCCAAAAATCTGTATTCTCTTCATCTGTAATTAAATCATAATTTTTAAACGCCTTATTAATAGCAGTTTCTAAAACGTGATTTTTAAACCTGACGCGGTTTTTAGGTATATCGGAGTTCTTGTACCAAGTAAGGATTTCTTCATAATTGACTCTATGTTCAAAATCACACAATTCATTATTACCATAATGCTTTGGAGCTACTAGAACTGTCCTACTCTTATTCCCATCACCACTTTGACAAAACTTTAGAGCCCTATCACTATATCGCTGAGCTTGATCCTTTTGGAAGGATGCATCAACCTTATTTTCTATAAGAATTTTGAGTTTAAGGTCTTGAAAAGTAAGCTCTAAATCAGATTCCCCATATGTATCTGTAACAGATCTTTTTACAAGGATTTTGTCATGTTCAAATTCATCAAACACTTTTATTTGTTGAAGGAACCATGAACAAAAACGTTCGCTAGCTACAAACTCTTCTTGTAGAAGCATATCTATATCTCTTTCACATATACCTGATAATTTTATGTCACTTAAACTCATTCTTTACCTCATGTTTTCTCTAAACCACTTCTACACACAGGACAAAAGTTGTCCTACTTCACCGGTGGGTAAGGCAAGGCTCCAAATTCCATGTCGGAACCTTCGTGAATCAAGATATCAATAAAACAATTGAGCATGGGTTCTAATACATAGAGACAAAGCATGAGTGTTGAACGATTCATTTGCGATCCATATGTCGCCCCACCGTGCACGAGTTGATTGCGCATTACATAAATCCCGAGCAGTACTTTAAATAAAAGAACCTCATCACCCTTTTTACGAAAATACTTAAAGCTATCATTATTCCAATTCTTAAGTACCACTTGCTCCTTACCATCGAGCTGACGCCAAAAGTTCGACTGTAGAAATTTGCATTGAAGAATCTGCTCAAACTGCCATTCACTCTCGTCCAAAAGGTGCTCTAGCTTACCCTGACGATCTATACTCTTGAGCTTCCCTAAAAAAAATTCAATTGATTGTTTTTCAGGTAGAAAATCGTTACTTTGCGGATCAATGCGTGCAAATAGACTATTGAAGCTTACCCATGCACACAAGAAGGCCTCGTCGGGCTGCTCATCACGGTATTCATCAATCTTAGCGGCCCAAGAGAAACATCTATGCAAACGAATGCGCAAATTTTCTTCTATCTCATAGTCTCGACAAATTTCGTGCCACTCAGATTTATATTGATTTATATCACTCACAAATGCTCCCTTTATTCCTCATTAAAAACTCTTGGATTTAATTGGATTTAAAAAACTCAATATCAACTCAAGTTCAGTTTAGATAAGCACCAACCTGGTCTTCGCATAACATCAAAAATATTACAAACTGGTAATTCATCGACATTGATATTTAAGTCTATGGCTAGTTCGACTAAACCTTCATGATTACTCGCCCATAATGGGTGAATTAGTACGGCCACTACCTTTTCCCCATCATACATACAATCAATATTAGATACATGTTTCACAACTAAGGATTTATTAATTGAGCATAAACTTTTTACAGCAATATCTTTTATACTCTGCCAATGGCCGCTCTTTAATGAAGGCATATATGTAGCATCTTTGCATAAATTCATCAAATCAACACCTAGGCGCCAATCTAAAATAGCGTGAAAATCAGAATTGTGATAATCTCTTAAACAATCATAGCAAGAGCTATCACAAGTAGAGTGAGCCTCAGCGTTTAAGTGTAGATTCAGTTCTCCATCAGTATCTAATAATTTTATAATTGATTCATACATATTATCGCGTAGGTAGCGACAATAACCCGCTCCATTTTCCAAGTGATCAGCTAAAAACACTTCACAAAATTCATTCTCAGCATCTTTTACAGGTCGTATATTCATATCCAGTTCACCAGGTTCGATATCTAATGATATGCAGGCTGCTTTGCGAATAAGTCCTCCCCATGAGTAATAGGCGGCCCTAGCGTATAGCGAATTATCACCGAAAGGGCTGAGGTCTATATTCGGAGACACTTTACTCAGTCTCAATAATAACACATCTGTATATTTGGAAGAAGATAAACCTACTTTTTCACATCTATCTGTATTTAATTGATCTTTCCACCACCCTTCAAATGGTAGACAGGTCGATTCCAGCCATAAACCAGGTTTGGATTCATGTTCATTAAATTGGAATAACTTACCATCATTATCATTGATGCTTGTTATCATTTTTTCTTCGTTAGAACACTCTAGGTTAATCCCCTCTATCGGCTCAAACATTACCGGTTCATTAGCCAATCTGGCCATTGAAGCTCTAGCAGTCCATTCAAATGAACCTTCAAAATCCTTTTCTTGGTAATGTTCTGTTGTAAACCCCTTTGGTTCCCAAGTGGTTAATTTCATATAATCTGATTCAGAACCGCATAATGAACATTTATTCTCTGGAACATCATCACAAATTAAAGCACCGCAGTTTTTACATGAACCAAGCTGCCGTATGGCTCCTCGACCATCGGCTTCTTTCGCTCTACCTTTTTCGTACACATAATCGACAATCCCTACGCTTGTGATAACGGCTTTATCCTTTACAGACTCTGCCCCTGGAGCAAATTGACTTATCGCTATATCTAAATCACGGTTAATCACATTTTCACTATTTCTAGATTTGGGGATGTTACTATATAGATTTCTAGAGCGTGTCGGAAAACCAAACATGGGCAAGACACCCGCATTAGCTAACCGCTCACTTAAGGATTTCTGATGGTATTTAGTGTCTTTGGAAATCTTATCTACCGATACTAACAGTTCCTCCTTGGCGTATCGAATTGCTTCCTCTTTCATATCTTCCGATGAAGTTAAAAAATCACAGGTATCTGTAATGACCTGATCATTTTTTGTAAACCATAACTTTATAAGTCTTTCGCTCATGGCCCACGTCTCACAATCACCAAATTCACCATGCACACTATCAGCTTTAGCTTTCACACCACATACCCTAAAAGCCTGCCTAAGCAACTCTTTACTAACCATTCTGTTTAAAACTGCTTGTCGTTTAAGGTCTAAATAAGGAGGTGTAGGATTAGAAGAAATCATTCTCTGAGGATCACAAAAGTGAGTTTCATCATGACTTCTGCCTCGTGCAACAGTCAACGCAATTGAAAGCCCCGCACCCCGTCTACCCGCACGGCCAACTCTCTGTTGATAGTTAAAACGTTTCGGAGGAACATTACCCATCATTACTGCCATTAAGGAACCTATATCAACACCTGCTTCCATTGTCGTTGTCACACTCAATACGTCAATGCAATCAATTAAAGACACTTCCTTATCACCTGATATTATATCCTGAAATAAGCGCTGGCGTTTAACTGCATTTTCATGGGATGTTTGACCCGTCAACTCTTCGCAATGTAATCTAAAAGTTTCAGCTTTGGATGATGCTAGATATGCATAATAATCCTGCTCAGAATCTGAATTCGATTTTAATCTAAAATCTTTAGGATCTAGAGGGGATCGACAATTCCAACATAAATGTATTTCATTATTAAGGTGTACACTTGAACATTGCTTACACCTCCAAATTTTATCTCCCATTTTACAAGGAGAAAACCATAGACCAGAAGGTTTGATAACAAGATTTTCCTCAGACTCTAAAACGCCTTTACTAAGTAAAAAATCCTTAAGTAAATTCAGTATACTGTTTTCATCACCTGGAAACTTTTTCTTAAGTAAACTCTTTAGTTCCTTAGGGAGTGAAGCATTATTAAAATAATTATTACCACTAATCCTGCGCTTCTCGCCTAAAACTCTGATCACAATATTAGCTATATTTGAAAACTCTTTCCATGACAATAGTCCATCTGTATCAAACTCTATATCGCTCGGTTTGAACGTTAAAGTCCCCAAAGCCAGTGCCTCTACACTCTTTCTTTTATGTGCAAACATGGTGAACACACACTCATCTGCCGCAGCTTGGTCCAATTCATTTTTAAGAGTCTTGGCCTGTGGTAATAAATCAAATGCATCTTTATTTTCAGGTTTACGTCCTTCCCAATCAATCAGTTCTCGCCAACTCGTCGTTACATAGCCTCCGTCTGCATCTAACTTTACTTTTTTAGTTTGCCTACTTGGATTAGGACCTGCTGGGTTAACTCCTAAACTCAGTAAATCTTCCCATACTAAATTCGTTACTCGCCCCATAGGGTATGGGCCACTTTTTTTATCTTTTAGTTGCTCAATCTGTTTCAATTCTTCTTCCGAAGCCATCTCATCTAAAAAATCTCGTATCGCATTAAACAGCTTGCTATCTCTGGCTCGAAAATCTTTGAATTGTTCTTTTTCTTCTTCGGTAAAATCTTTAGGACTTCCTGCTTCCAGATATTTTAATGCTATACCTTTATCCCCTCCTAGTTTATCAAAACCCTGCATAAGTGATTGGCGAACCAAGTCGCGATAATGATCTAATTCAATCCCCGCTGCAAGCTTAGCTGCATCTTGGCGGCTATCTGTAAACACGACTAATTTTTTTGCTTGTTCATCATCGAACTCTCTAAATAACGCATCCAACAAAAGTTGATTCACTCTTTGTACTGCCGTACGATGCAGACCTACTGGAGGGAAACTCTTACCATCCTTTCGACGTCCATCACTATCACATTGCGGACATTTATTAGGCATAGCCTGACAGTTATAATCATATTTTTTTGTTTTGTTTGATGTAATCGAAAACAAATAAGAATTAGCTCCAATCTTTCCTGGCTCTACCCTGCCTTTAAATGCATTGTAATTCGCCTCTTTCCATGTACAATTTAATTTATTAACTTCACCTGAAGTCTCCGTCCAAGCGTTATCAATGGGTTTATTTTCACCCGGTTTCCCCAACCATAAAACTGCATATTCGCCATACAATTCTTTTGCCGTCATAGTTGCCGGTATTTGTTCTAAATTTGGTTGGCCGTGAACTAAATACTCAACTTTCTTCTCATTGAGTTTTGATCGGTAGCCTCCCAAAAAAATATCTCCACAACTTTTACATAGTAGTAAATCTAAAACTCGTGCTCCACAATTACAGACCAATTTGGGTTGGGTATAAAGTTTACCTACAGGTAGGTTCCTTGTACCATCGGGGTCACTTACCTCAGTGCAGTTTTTATTAGAACATGCCCATAAGCCGAGTGTATTACGAAAAAATGCATGCATCCTAAGAGGTTGTGGTGCCGCGGCACCTGGAAGATTGCTAACTCTAGATTCAGTTAGTATTGTTATAAGCCCTTGTGTTGCGATTTGATCCACTACTCCAAAAACTCGCTGAGATATATCTTCTAAACTTTCAGCCTGTTGGGGAATATTTTCGTGATAGGACTTTATAATCTCAGCTTCCTGACAAATAATCCCCAAAGATGCTTTTACTTCCTCTTCGCCTTTTAAATCTACTCTTAAATGTTGAGCCAATTCATAGACTGGCCCCTGCTTTTTCCCCTTAGGAGCCCTCTTCCAACTTTCAAAAAAATCACTAAAAACTTTTTGCTTGTTTTTAAATATTTTTTCATGACTTGGTATGTACCGTAAGGGAGAACCTTCTATAATTGAATATTTTTTATTAAATGTTTCGTCATCTTTGAAATCATCAGACGAACCTAAAAACTCTAATATATATTTACGCGTTTCAGCTGAGCTAGGCAACGATGCACTCGACGCTAAAAAACGTAATTGAGGTGAATCTGCATTGAGGCCCAACCTATTTAGCATCAAGCGTACTAAATAAGCGACTTCCGTTCCTGATGTTCCTCTATATGTATGTAGTTCATCTACAATAAAGTGAAAAATTCTTGTCGGTTCATTTGCTTCCCCCTTTAACCATGGATCATCCGCTAACCATTTACGAGTTTGTTCAAAAATATTTTCTTCTAGACTACGCATAAGCATAATGTTAAGCATCGAATAATTAGTGATCAACAAGTCTGGGGGCTCTTCTTGCATTGACCAGCGATCCCAGACTTCCGCAGAGTCTTCATCAAAGCTCTTATAAAAATAACGTAAATCTTCATTATCTTTGACCTCTTTGTAGATCCTCTCCATTGCCCACTTTTCATTCTTAAGTTTTTGCTCTGCACTACTACTTCGGACCCCTGAAATTGGCGTTTTTCCTGTATAACGGCCAAATGTTATTCGATGACCATTTCTATGTTCATCTAGCCATTTTCTAGGCCCCTCATTCTCCTCCGTACTTACGCCATCTAAACTTTTTCGTAAACGGATCATTTGATCCTCTGCCAATGCATTCAACGGATATAACAACAGAGCTCTGACTGCTTTGGGCTTGTCTTCTCCCCATGTTCGTGATTCTTTTATTATGTTATGGATCATGGGCAGCAAAAAACACTCCGTCTTACCAGAACCTGTACCCGTTGTCACAATCAAATTTTTGTTTGATTTACATACTGCTTTCAAACTCTGAAACTGATGTTTATACATCTTCATTGATTGACCATGTATTTTTGTAAATAGACCAGTCTCTACGAAAGAGGCAAAATCCTTGTCCAGATCTAAGTCCTTACTTGCTTCATATAGTGTTTTATATTCTTCATAACGTGGCACAGCTTCAAATAAAGGATCTTGACTGATCATGCCTTTCTCACTTAACAGAGCTCTTCTTTCTGCCATCAATTCTTCATAGCGTAAAGGCATCGCACTGTCTAAAAATCTTAAATACATATCTTTTAGATTATTTGCAATCGTCACTGCGTCATTCATTTGATCACTCTTAGTTTTAAATTTAAAATCCTTGCTACTTCCCTCGCCGCATGCTTCGGTATTTGTTCAAAAACGATGTGACTTTGGTCTCTTTTTCCTAGAAAACCACTATACCAAATTAATAAACGTTCTAAAACTCTAGGGAGAAACAATAACTTACTTCTTGGAATCTTTAGCCTTTTGTTTCCGGTATCGTAGACTAGCTCTATCACACTCAGTTGTGATATCAATACCCACATAGCAACATAACTTTTTTCAACGGTATTCAATTGCTTAACTTTTCCATTATAACTTAATAGCCATGGCGATCTATGCGGTGGAAGGTTCCGGTAGCGTATAATCTTATCAACTGCATTTTCGTTCCATTGCTCCCAAGTAGTGAAAGGTTTACCACATGAGATTCGGGGGATTACCTGCTGCCTTTCTTTCATCTCCGCTCTATCACAACCTTCATCAAAAGCGTTCATTGCCTGGACTACACTAGGAATATTCTTTAGGATCTCACCTATGTGAATCTCTTGCTTTTGAAATGTTGCCTCTATGTAATCATTGTAATTCTCATCAGTGTGACACCATACATCACACCCAAATTCCTGTTCAATAATTTCTAGTCCCGGCATCTCCTCCTGGCACCGCGCGCTTCTTGCTCCATAAAAAAATGACTTTCTTTTATCTAAGCCATCAGCAACCTTTAAGCGAACTGGAGGGACTAAGCAATACCTACCTTCATCTATCCATTCTATATGCCCCTGACGTAACATAGGGTCTAAAAGATTATAGCGAATATACTGATTATTTTCTTCATCAGTCTTCACTCTAGAAATAAGTAATTTTTTAAAATTACTTATAACTGTACTTTCACTAAATGACTCCCTTGCTTTTGCAATTGTTAGCCAATGTAAAAAGGTATCATGTAAACTATTATCACTCATCACGCAGGTCATTTACAAAACTCATGGGATATATGTATTTCAATTTTTGGACGTAGTTCTCTGTACGCTCAACATCTTCTCCCATTTCCAATGCAAATTCATTTAACCGAAACCTAGCTTCACTAAAAGATTTACTCAGCTTTGCGTTCGGCCAATCCCCTATCTCTTCACCTTCAGCATTAGGATTTATTGCCGTAAAATGAGCACAAACTTCTGGACTCAGCCCAAAACTATTTTCCTTATCAATTGAAGGAGATATAATTAATTTTAAATTATCCGGCCAAGAAAAACAGTCGGGACCGACCTGTAATTTCTGAGAAAAACCTGCCAATATATTTAATAGTGGACGTGCCCAAACTTCGGCGAGTGCCATATCAAAATCTTGTATATGGAGTAAAAATTGATATGTAGGATTATTTAAGGCATGGCTCCAAACAATCGACATTTCTTCCCACGCTTCTTTAAACCGCGTCCATGATGGATCCACCACTATGAAGCTCAAACGACAACGCTCTCCTTGTCCTGCCTGAAATGCACACGAGTACGTTTCATCTGGTACAATTATCGCCTTGCTTCCTCCAATTGCCAAATAGAGTAACTTACTGTATCCTTTTGGGGTATTAGGAAGCCAAATTGAAAACTCTTCTTTGAGACGATCAACCATCACTTCATGCTTAGTATCTTCGACCTCTAATAATGGTAATTGAACAATTTCTGTATCGTCATTAAATTCATTTACTCTTGCCTTATGAGCTTCGAAACCAAGAACATTTTGAAAAAGAGATAAATCCTCGACTAATTCTTGGCGAGTGGATTTAAATCGCTCACTTGCGCTATCAAATCTTTTTTGATAAGTGACTAATTGAGTCTCTCGTTTCAGCAAATCGTCTTCAAGTTCTTTCAGATCTTTCTCAAGAACTGAAATCTGTTTTAAGCGAGCCTTTTCTTCTTTTTCAAAAATCAACTTCTTTGAATGTATTGCTTTATCAAGATCGGCTTCACGATTTTTCTTACTAGAATCAAATGATTTTTCGAACTCTTTATATTCCTCTTGTTTATTTACTAATTCATCTTCAAGCCCCTTAAGTTGACTATGAATCTCTTCCTTAAAAGAACTCACATTGGCTTCTATCGAACTAGAAAAAGCTTTTTGCCATTGCGGCAACTTCACAAGTGATTTTATTTCATTAATAGAGAACTGATAAACTTTTAAATCCTCAACGACTCTTGACCATCTTTGCTGTTCTACATTACGCTTATTGCCACGAAACTCTTTGTCTTTTATAAGAGTTTTCAAAATCTTCGAAAATTCAGTCTGTTCTTTAGCATTTAAAGAGTTAAATACCGTTAGTTCTTTTAGTTGCTTTTTAAACCAATTACTTAACTGTGCTTCGGTTTGAACATCAATTTCTTTGTGAATCAGACCATGATCTGGCTCAGCTAATAAATAACTGGCATACCCCATATTCAGAATCAGACTTTGATCTATATCTGACATTTTCCAACAGTTGACAACGCTTTTATTACTGGGTGGACACAAGCGAACTTCACCTGACTCATTTTTAAGTGTCAATCCTTCAACAACACAATCTTTATGGTCAATTTTTAACTTTAAGAGTACTTTTTGTGAAGTAGTATTCAAATCTTTTGTGAACTTAGCTTTACTCAGCCAGTGACCATCTAAATCAGATTCGGAGATTAACCTTAATAAAGGTTGACGCTCAAGTGTGTGATTGTAATTATGATCATCGGGTTTCACCATATATTCATCCAACTGGGGATCACCATCATAAGTTGGGTTTGCTTCACAAGTAAAACGTACATAACATTGATCCTCTAAAGTGAGATCTTTGTGATTTAGGACGAATACTCGTTTGCGATAACCAAACTTGCTTAAATCCCCAAATTGATTAATTGTCCAAACACCATCAATCAGCTTTAAGCTATTAATAACCGTGATATATCCTTGATTATTTTTATAGCTTTTTATCTCTAACTTCCCTAAATAGTACTCCATAGACTAACTCTTCTCCTTAAAAACTTTTCTGTTCGTAACTAACCGTAAGCGTGGGTTCGATATCTTACTGCTTTCTTTCTTATTTCTAATCAACTTAAACCATTGTTCACGGCTAGTATTTGATGAACCTTTTGTAAATTCACCCATTTGAATGGGACCACGCAAATGAACTACGTCAGTATCTATTGACTGACGTCTAAGTTCTGGCCACATATTTTTTGTAAATCCCCAGCCTCCCTTACTTTGTTCGTCATAAGCTATTGAGACCATCGGAGGGTTAACGACTTCAAACTTGATTTCTTTTTTATCGACACTAAAACAGCCTAAATATTGCCCTTCATTCCACTCTAGTTTACTTTGAATTCGAATTAGTCCTGATTCCAATTCTTGACTCACGAAATCAATTTGATCTCCATCACATTTTAGTGTGAATTTATTAAGATCAGTTATTTTTGTTCTTAATAAAATGTTTGGCACGGCCCCTTTTAAATACTTCGAACCCGCTATTTTTAATCCTCCTTCAAGACAAAGCGTTTTATAACGAATCCAACTAGGCATCAACTCATTATATCTTTCAGGAACCTGAAATTGATAGATCTTCCACCCTGGACTAATTCCGTCTATGTTTAAACAACTAAGTTCTTCTCTAAGAATATTTTTGATATAATTTTCAAGTCTTCCTGAATCATTACCTAATAGTAGGACTTCATCTCCAATTTCTACATGCCTTCTACTTATGTAAGTAGATTCATCTTCTAACTTACAAAGAAGGATACCCTCATTAATTATTCTATTTTTTATAACTGGGTCTATATTGCCGCACCCAGTCTGCATTAGCTCAGGAAAACATATTTTTTGTATTTCACCTGAGATATCAGCGGCACATTCCAAACGCAATGGTTCTTCCTTAATTTCAAAAATGAGCTGATCATATTTCTTAGAAGTATACGCTTTCTTAATAAGGACTGCACTCGTTTTAAACTTCTCGGCAACTAATCGATGTTTATCTGGGACTTCCACTCCCTTTAAATGATAGTGATGTACGATCCCAAGATAATGCGCTAGCCTCCACAGTAACTTTGATTTCTCAGTAAAGCTTAGGTCGGTATGATTCAATACATTTAATTCAGGATCAGGTTGATTCGTAGTTAAACATTGTGAAATAAATTCTTCGATCTTCATCTCCCAGGCAAAATCAACTACATCTTTCCCAGGAAAAACCGCGTCCAACCAACTAAGGAACTCATCCGTTTCATCTATAGATCCATTATCAATTAATAAATCTTCAGGTATGTCTTCAAGCAGTTTATCCAGTCCTAACCACCTATTCACTTCCTTACTACGGTCACTATAATAAACTTGACCTCCGCGATAATTTTCACAGTCTTCGCTGTTACTACCTGGCCAATGTTTAAAGTAGTGAGTCCCAAACTTGTTCGTTTGAAAGGCGGTTCGTTCTGAACACACAGGGCAAGTATAATTAGTACCGTCAACTCCATCGTCCGCACTAATTTCCTGCCCTCTTCTGTCTAAAGCATATTTCATATCATATTTAAACCTTAATAACTCTAATCTCCCCTACTCTATTAGCTACTCCACATATAAAAAATAGATTGTTTTCAAACAGATTAAGCATAGCCTTTAACAAAGGATATTTTTTGTCTCATGTAAACATAAGTAATTATTATATAAACAACTTTAATGATCCATCATTTCTCATTTAAACTGTTGTTCTTAACGTTAGCTTTCTCCACGGCAGGCACATTCATCATTTCTCCCGACAGCCTTTATTAACTTCATTTACGAAATCAGTAATCTCTTGATATAACTTTTCTCTTTCGCTATTGACTCTAGATTGCATACCTTTTTCAATTATTGACATAGCTGCTCTTACTGTATTTGAATCACCAAAGCCAATGGGTGTAAAAATATCTTGCCACTCAGAAAGCATGATATACCCCGACTTCAAAAAATCATCCATCTCAGGAACCTTTCTACATTTAATAATCAGTTTAATTGAGTCTTTTATAGTGTGCTTATCATATGGAAGCTTCCATTCTTGTGCTAATTCAAATGCTGGCTTTTTCTTAATTGCTTTGCTATACTTACGGATAACCTTTAAAGCTTTTTTGATTTGTTGATCTTCCATTTCTTCTCCTTTCTTTACTTCTCGGATGCCTTATTTATTTGTCATCTCTATATCAAGCACAATACACTAGGACATATTATGTCTATGACCCTGTATCCAAGTCATAAAAACTTCATCACAATAGAAATCTTCCATGGCTTCTAACTGCCACGTTCCTCCGAGTAACTCTAGGTTCCAAGTAACTAAATGATTGGCTAGGTCTTGGTAGTGAGTTAGATTAAATTTTTCACTTATAGACCCTTTTGATAAAGCTTCTCTACACTCTTAAATAATCTGTTTATTTCTGGTTTCAAAGATGATCACTCAATTCCAAACAATTGAGGCATAAAAAGAAGAGTATTGTAAATCCAGCTATTCTTTTCATGGCTCTTTATGTATAGATCTACATGAGAATCACCTACACTGCCACTAAGATTGAACTTATCATTTAGAATCCTCGGTTTTATTTGAAGATCTGCATAACCAAAGTTACCACAATCACCATTAATGTTAATTGTCTTTGAAAATTCAGAATTTTTACAATCAAGTGAAATGTAACTTGCACCAACAGTTCCTGTGACTTCCAGAATCTTTGAATACTTCTTATACTTAGCACTAAGATCCACATAGCCATTTGAACTGGAACCTTTTATTTCAAAAGACTGTGTCAGTTTATTATAACTTATCGCTTTATTGCGAAAAATATGGTTATCTGTAATACGAGGAGCTGGTTTGTATACATCAGAATCAACTCTACCTTTAGTGTTTCGGTACATAAAAGACCGAGCTTCTTTAAGTATATTATCACACATTTTTCTAGACTTATAACCATCCACTATCATAGCGACACGCGTATTCAAATCGGGACCTTGCTTAAAATACACTCCCGCTACTGTTTTACCGTTAGAACCGATAATTGTACCATTTTTGAAATCATCAGTTATTACTTTCAAACCTGCCTTTTCAACACCAAATCGAAGCGCCCACCAACTCGATAACGACCCCTTACCCATGAAATCTGTTGACAGCTTAAACTCCGAGCCTTTTTTTTTGTCAGTTTTTGAATTATCAAAATCAACTTCTGCTACACTTTTTGGTAACGCATCAACAGTACCATCTGGTGCCATAGTTCTACAAGATTGAAGAATAATACAGATACTAAATAAAAGGAATTGATATTTCATTTATTACCTTTCCATTCAAAATCGATTTCGTAAGCTTTCATAAAGTCTTTTATATTGCCTCTTCCCTCATAACCTAGGCCTTGATACTGCCAAGTTCCACCACCTTCAATATTAATGTACAAACGATCATATGAACCACAGTGCTCACAGGATGTCTCAACGAGATAATCAATTATCCTCGCCTTAAGCTTAGCCTCTTCCAAATGTTGCTCTTTCTCTTTAAGTTCTACACTTAATTGCTTATCATCTGCGCTGTAAACGCTTAGATTTTCAAGGTTATCATCCAATTGATTAGAGTCATACCTCAACTCTAAATCTACGCCCATTTGACTATATAAATCTTCATTAGGATTGATGCATTCCAGTTTCAAACCTTCTTTTATAAGAGTTAATATTTTTTCATGGTTAAAAATATCTCCATGAAAATCTTTAAGGTCTTCGTCAATTGTTATCCCTAAAGAAACGTCTCCTTTATGATCTAAATATAAATTATAATAGCCTTGGTGAAGGCCATTTACTTCATCGCCTTCTGAACTCCCAGCCCAAGCCACCCAAACTTCATTTAATAGCTGTAATAAATTCGAATCAGTGATTTTTGAGTCTAAAGACAATTCTCCTCTTATACCTATTCTCATTCCTTTTAGTAATTCTCTTCTATAGAGTTCCTTAATTAGATCGTATGAATTGGTATAAATCATTGTATTCTTCCATTTAAATAAAAACCTTTACATATCTTAAGCGATCAAGGTAAACAACACAACTTAGACTTATTATTTTTATCGCGTCTCAGACAGATTATTTTTATTTTAAAAACGTCTCAGACGAGCTCATCTTTATAAAGCATTTATCTCATATATTACATATCCTGATAGGATGGTGGTAATGAGTATTTAAATGGGGAAATATTCTTAGTTCATTTCTTCCCTTTTAAATTGATATAAGATGTAAAATCGGACGAGGGTAATGCCAAGCAATTATTCCCTGATGATGACGTAGAACTTCGTAGTCCTTCTTTTATTACTGCTTCTACAATACCCACGATTTCTCCCTCTTCATTTATAATTGGCCCACCACTAGAACCGCTACTAATGTTTATATCAATATTTAAATACTTTATATTATTAAACACATGACCAGGGTTACTTATGACCCCCCCTGAGTACGCTAGTTGACTTGTCCCTTTTGAATAGAGTTCTGGATTACTTATACAATAAACTTGATCACCTTTCTTATTCATAGGATCAAAATCTATATTAGCCCATTTATCCGTAGAAAAGTCTTTGATTTTCAAAATTGCGATATCATACAAGTCATTAACGCTAACTATTTCAGCCTTATAAACACCCTTTGAAGCGCCTTTAAAAAGTTCCACTTCAGTTTCCGGCCCTACGAAAGTATGTGCACATGTCAACACGTATCCATCAGAAGAAATTATCGTTCCTGTACCACGAGATAACCTTTGACCATTACTGAGCGAATAAACACCACATACAACGTTTTCATAATACGCAATAATATCTTCTTTTGATTTTAACGCATAATCACTTCTAGTTAATTCTATCTGTTTAAAATCATTGCCTTTATCATCTATCTCAACACTTGAGACTGCCTGCATAAACCATTCTGAATCTAGTAAGTCTTTAAAATCTTGATCTTTAGCCCAAGGATTTATAAATAACGCAATGATTTCACTTTCAATTACAGATAAATTTTCATATTGTTTATATTTAAAATTATCAAGATATTCTTTAAGCTTTTGTTTATACTTATTAGACAACTCAAGCAAACTAAGAAAACGTTTTTCAAAACTCATGTCCGCACTAACCCCATCAAGGATTCTATTTGATAAGTCTTTATCTGTGGCTTTTGAACCTATCCGTACAAAATCACTGTATATCATTTCTTTCTTGAAACTAAAAGTTTCTTCTTTAACTTTAGTTAATAAATTAATTGACCACCCATTCTTAATTGTGCCTTGATTAAAATTATATGGCAAATACACAGGTCTCTTTATATGGGATGATGTCCTATTATATTGTCCGACCAAATTGTTATAGCTATTTAATGCATTGCTGTAGAATGTTTTTTGTAGATTAACGCTCTGAAGATTATAATTAGTTGGGTTATAATTATATGAGTTAACAGCATTACTATATGAGTTTTCCGCACTATCCAAACTTATTTTTGAGAGTTCTAGTTGAAACTTAAGTGTTGCCTTGGCTGGGTTTGGGATTGTTTCTGTATGACTATAATACGAAGAAGGGACAGGGCTAAGGTCAGATAAATCAGGTATAATTTCTTTATAATCTTTCACTACTAAATGAATATCCGCATTTATAGAATCTACTTCTTTCTTAAATAATCTTTTCCCTGCATTAGTTGACCAAAAAATTCTATGCAAATTATACCACAATTGGTTTCTATTTTCCACATTGGTTGCATGATCAAATTCTATGTAAACTTTAATCTCAGGGTATTGCGTATTACGCAATCCCCCAAGTGATAGGTTCAACAATTCTTTTGACTCGTTTTTTTCAATGTCGGATTTTGATAATTCTAAGGCTCTTGCGGAATGACCCGCAGAAATAAATGATGCTAGTCCTTTACCGATTAATTTGTTCGCGCGATTTAAATGTGCTTTTATCAAAGGCTTAGTTATTATTGAATGGTCTGATAAATGTTGTTCCGAAAAATTTATTAACAAGAAGCTCACATCATCTGAATCTAAAATTACTGGTAATCTTTCACTAAAAAATTTTGAATATTCCTTTTCTGATGTCGCTATAATTACTTTAAGTCGGCTCTGGTTCTTTTTTGATAAATACTGTTTAAAACTCTGAATGTTTCTTAACTGCGTATTTAAACTCTTAAAATCTTTCTTTGAATTCAAAAGGATTAGTGGTTTATTTATAAAAGCAATTGCTTCAAACAATACCAATAACTCTCTATTTAGATACCGTAAAGAAGTTGGAAACTTCACTAGCGTCCCTGCCCAATTATCAATATCTTGATAACTTTCAGGTTTTAATTTTTCATTCAAATATTTTATATACTCAGGCTCTAGACTTTCCAAATAAAAGTTAATTTTTGGACTGTCATTTAATAAATTATAATATTCACTAAAATCTTCAAAAATAGTGAGTATATCATCACCTAACGTCTCGTGCTGTTTATATAGTAGATCTATTCGTGAAATCGTCGCGCTAACAAGCTCTTGTTCGTATTTAAGCTTGGATGACCAGATACATAAATTAATGCCATCATCTAAAACTGCTTTAACAGCCCTTATATTGCCTTTGTTACGCTCTTTAGTTGCTTTAGCCATGTAAGTTTGTTCAATCCTTTCCTGATACATCTTTCGAGCTTGTATGAACTTTGGTTCAAGCATAACTACTTTTTGGCCAGCTGCATTATTTTCATTTAAATACTTTAAAGCCCCATAATAATCTCCTTCCTCTAAGAACTCTGTGATTTTCTCTTGAGGTGATGCGCAGCTAAAAAGTAAAGATGTAAAAATAACAATTTGTAGGAAATTTTTAATCCTCAGCATTTCTATCCCCCTTTCTAATACTTTGATTTAGAATTTTTATAAAAAAACATTTTATATAACATATATACTGTATTAGCAATAGTTAAGTATCAAAAAAGGTCTGTATATAATATCTTTATCATTTATACTTCTATACCTTCATATTCAGCAAGTTGGTTTAAGGACAATTGAAACAAAGCCTCTGACTGTAAAGCGGGCCGGCAATGACATAGGTCAACTAATGGCCATGCATAGGAGTTTAAGAGTGTTATGAACTTACATAGGTATTCCACATAGCTTTATACAAAACTCAGCTATCAAGGATATATGTTACTTCATGAGCGTTTGTGCTAGCTGACCATATTTAACTTAATATGCATTCTTCAAAAAACTTTTTGCGATCTCTCCCCCGATTTTCACACCCTTACTTTCAAGTAGTAGATGTAATGACTGAATCAACAAAGCATCGATATCTTCGGCAGAAGCAATTCCATTTAAGGAAATGTAAATAAATCTCTTTGGTTCATTTAACATGTATTCATTTTTGAGGAAATGCGTTTTACCGGAGCCCCATGAACCGGTCAGCATAACTGCTGCCCGCATCTTACACTTCTCTGATAAATACCAATTAAGATAGTCTATAATGTGTTGGTTTGTATTACTCATCTAGACTTTCATCCCTCCAGTTGTTTTTGGATATATTTTTTTTTTTAAATCATCTTTTTTCTCTTCCTCAAATTCTCGTTAGTCTTTTATGTCGCTTCTCAGACAAGTCTACCAGTAAAAAAACTCTTCCAAGACTTAGTCGAGTTATTTTATAAATCATAACGGGTTCAAAAAAGGCTTAACTCCAAATAGCTCCCCTTTTCTTGCTTTACTCTCAATATCATAAGCTTCTGAACTGCTATCTACAATTACATATTGGTATTCAAAGTGATCATGAATATAGTTTTTTGTCATTGTATCTAACTTGTATTCGCCTGTGGCAAACTTCTTTAAGTCATTAGAGTTGAGTTGCGGTATTACCAATCGGTTAGCTACATATACGCAAAACTGATCCCCACTTAACCTTCCCGAGGCATGACTATTAAGCCGTGTAACTAATCCATATTTTGTTTTGCCTTGTTCTATCGCTTTCTCAATTTGTCTACCTGACATGCCACAGTAAATCAATTCATCATTATCCCAGATAGCATAGACCCCTGCTGCCACTGCTGGTAAGTGGGAATTGGACCAGGCACTAAACCTTTTCTTTTTTGAAAAATCTAACTTCGAAATTGTATGCATATTAGTCCTAAATCATGGTATTTTTAACGCGTCTCAGACACACTTATTTCCTCAGGGTAATCGATGAAAACTTCGCAATTATCGTACTTAAAGGCTTCTGCTGTTTTTCTAATTAACTCAACAACATTATTCGCAGATAGCTTTGTTTCGACAAAAAGGCTTTTGTCTCCAAAATTAATCCTAGCAGGTTTTGTGAGATCCGTTTCGTATTCCGAAAAATATTTACGTGTTCCATTGCTCTTTATTTGAGTTAAGACTTTTTCAAAAATTGATGAATTTTCAAAAGCAATGATTTGTAAGCCGTCAGTAGCCACATCGTGCCAATCCAGTAAAGATATATCTAGCTCCCAAATGCCCAACCTTAAAATGCATACATATTTACTTGTATATTTATCATGACTATTTGTCCCCACATATACTAAGTGTGGATCAATATTTCTAAGTTTAGGAAGCTTATAGTTACCCCATAAGTCATCAATTAAATGTTTACTCAGTCTACCGGCATGTTCGTTTTCTACTAAAAGCTCTTGAAGCTCGTAAAAACGTTTTACTTCATAACAATGCTTAATTCTTATAAATCTACTCATTACTGTCTCTCTCCTTTATCATATCTAACCAATTACTTTCATATAAAAAGTTATAACTATTTACAGTTATGTATTAGACCCCACATACTTCACCTATCCCCCTCAATTCTTAATTAATATTAATAGCATTTTCTTCTACTCGGTCGATATCTGGTACATTGACTAAGCCACGCAATTGCTCCAACAAGTGCTTGCGTCCATCATTGGTGAGTAAGTTCTAACTGAGATCTACGGATTGTGTACTCAGCTTGTGTAATACCCCCTTTTTCAAAGGGTAACATTACACCATGTAAACATTTCTATTCTCCCATTACCCACTAATTGAAATATTATTTAATTCTAGTAATTCATCGATTCTTCGCTTAAGATCTGGACTAAGAAGTGGATATAATCGCTCATAAAACTCTTTAAATTTCCTGCCTGAAAACAACCATCGATTTGAATTGTTTTTAATTATGTAAATTACTAACTTAGCTACAGATTGAACTTCACCCTCTATCAAATCCGTTCTCAATAAGTAATGCCATAAACTTGAGTCTAGATTCAGGTCATTGAATTCATGCGATGTTATTAACTCAACTGCCCCTCTAAAAGAAGCCTTTAATTTCGGTAAAACTTCTATGAGTTCTTTATATTCGTGTTTCTCATAAACTACAGGAATGCCTTGAAGCCTATTAGAAACCAATGGCTCCAATCTTGTGCTCCATACTTGGTCTATTCGTTCTTGTTCCAAATGCCCTAGCTGCCAACCAAGATGGCATGTAAAATCAGATCTTTGCGTTGCATCGATTTTATTTAGTACTAATAGTAACTCATTTAATGTAGCTTGTGGAAGGTCGGCGAACATATATATCTGAGCGATATGCTCAACCAGAGGTTTAGATAAGTTCTCCAGCTCATCTAAATGATCAAAACATTGAAGGTAATAAGGAATCCACTGGTCTATGAAATTATATTGCCAATGTCCCCAAGCTAAAAAACCATGCCAAGCTAAAGATGCGTTAGTCGCATCGCCATCCCAGTTAAAGTGTATCAACATATTCTCTTCAGTCCAGTCTGGATCCCAGTAATAAAAAAGGTGCAATTGGCCTAATAAACAAACTCGGGACAAATGACTTTGAGGGTCTGATCCATTAAGCATTAGTTCCAGTATCTCGGTATTGTACTCATCAATACCAGACCAATCTTCCGCTGCGAGTTTCCGCTGCTTGAGTAATAAATGAATGTAGAACTGAGCGGCAACGCCACCTGAATGATTAATGGATTGAGAAAGAACATCGTTTTCTAAATCAAACTCGTCTGATTGACTCTGAAGATATAATTTTCTAACCAGTGTCTCTGCTCTTTTCCATAGCTCTTGAGGTATTGGAGAATCGCTATGTTTTATACCTGATTCTAAAAGATTTAAAATGTTGTAATCTTTCTCAAAAACCTCATTATGATTTTCCAAGAGGCTGAGAATTTCAGTCCATAATTCTTGGGGTACGGTTGTCTGCTGCCAGGAAGATAGTACTCGGTGTGTGAATTCATTTTGTAATTCTTCATCGACCTCATTCGAAATGAAGTATTTGGCAAGAGTCATACCCCATTTGGAATCTTTAATAATTTGGTTACGAACTTCAAAAAAGAGGCCATCTTTACGTGCCCCCATAAACTCATCCTTAAAGTTTAAGGTAAAATCAATCAAAGCAGGAACAGGCATAGACCTTATTTTATCGCCACTTAATGGACTCTTGACTCCGGAACACGATGAATAAGAATAACTCAAGAAACCAACATATTTTGAAAGAGTCTTTCCTTCCAGGTTTTCGTACTCAATGTATTGTTTTAATACGGGGCAATCAACCTGAGACTTTTCCTTTATCCAAAGAAGATAATCTCCGAAGCGATCGGTTTCTTTGTTGTCCTTAGCTTTTATGTGAGAGATTAAAGCCTTTCTTTCATCTACAGGAAGTTGAGGGTAAAGTTTTCCTATAAGGACAAAAAACTCATGATAGACTACAATGTCCTTCATCAGCTTTAAATTAACCGCTAAAGATAGTTTTTCTTTGGGGCCTAAGTTTTGACAGTCACCGAGAGCATTAACCGCCAAACGTCTAAATAAGGGTATATCAGACTCTAACCACGCCTTTAACACATATTCGAAATAGTGTGAATCTTCTTGCTCAAGCGTTTTTAGAATATCACGAAGAATATTTACAAGATAATCTATATTGTAGTGCAAATAGTTTTGCGAATGATCTTCAATAGCCGCTCGCCAACATAATACACATCTAGTACGTGAAGAATTCATATAGATAGTAGCCAAACTGTGAGCCTGCTGAAATTTAGAGACTAACAGTTCAAAGATTTTTCGTTGGTAAATACTCGGTAAATCACCCAACGTTTCGTAAAGTTCCTTGCTCTGATGCTGACAAATAGGAAAAGTGATTTTGTCACTACGTGTTGCATGTAATCGGGGTTCAAACAATTTACTGATAACCTGAAGTGATAAGTCATACTCTTTCGCTTTTAATAAGTGATTTAGTAAATCTTCTAGAGTTGATACTCTCCAATCAAAATTCCAATTCTCTAAAAGAACCGGTAGCCATAACTTACGAGTATCCTCATGTACTTCAAACTTTGTGTTAAACATGTGACGATACATATTACTCCAAAGAGGGAATGCTATTCCTTTTCCTTTTGTGGACTTGCAATAGATATCCAGCAATAATTGAGGAGAGCTTATACCGTTAAGGCACAACCAGTCAGCCAGAGTGTTCGAGCGCTCCGTACATTCATTTTGATCCGAATTAAATAGGTCCTCTAGTAAAG
The DNA here is from genome assembly GCF_000170755.1 of Lentisphaera araneosa HTCC2155. Taxonomy (NCBI): domain Bacteria; kingdom Pseudomonadati; phylum Lentisphaerota; class Lentisphaeria; order Lentisphaerales; family Lentisphaeraceae; genus Lentisphaera; species Lentisphaera araneosa. The sequence continues at coordinate 23,216 of NZ_ABCK01000024.1, read as the reverse complement.
CTCTCTCCTGAGACCATTTTATCCAATCCGCGCCTTTGGCCACATCTGTAAAAGTACTAAGGTGATTAGCTTTTTGAATCATTCTCAATAAATAATCATCTTCTTCTGAAAATTGCAACGGCGGATGCTTGAGTGCTATGTCACTTATTCTCTTTTTGTGATCGAATACTCCCATAGACGATAATCTAGCAAGCTCAGATAAGCTTTCGCCAAGAGCTCTAAATTTATCTCCATCTTCATAAAGAGGAAAAGGAATGACATTTATATTAAGCGTATCCCAATGATCTTTGGGACGCTCTGAGAGAGCAAAATGCTTTTTACTCTGTAGGTCAATCCCCCTCGTGAGGTAGGACATGATTATATCATCATAACTGTAACCAATAAAAAGAACCGTATAGTTCTCCAACATGTCCTGAATGAAAAAACGTGCCCAGCCTCGTGTGATGTAGGCCTGGCTAAAATCCCGGTCAGTCAATACAGTGTTACTTGGTTTATCTACGGTACCATGTAGATAAACTAAACCTGAAAAATCAGATCCTAAAGGCAAGGCCGGAGCCGTGTAAGTTTCTACATTAAATTTTTTCGCACCCAGTGTGTCAGTAAATAACTTATCAAAGTTCGTAGTTACAATACGAACAGATTTCTCATCTCTAAATAAATCAACTATGGATTGATGCAGTAAGTTTGGTTGATAATCATTAGAAGATAAAATACTCGCCGACCGTTCATGTATTTTTATATCGTTATCTTCTAACTTACCTAAAAATTTATCCGGAGGTTCATTAATCGAGGGTAAGCTTTTATTAATCCTTATAACCATCTCTTGCACAGTGGTATCGTTGAAGTTTATATCAGATGAACTAATTGCCGGAAGTATTTTTTTAGATAGATCGGGTTGCGTGTAGAAATCAATACCTGACCCTTTGGCAACCTTATCTACCAGATCATAAAAGTTAGGCAAACCCGAAGGGATAGAAACACCAGCTCCCGCAAAGACAACCAAAGTGCCTTCCTCTTGGGCGCGGAGTATTTCATCCGGAAAGTCTATATCCTTAATTTTCATAATTTAGAACGGCTTCTTGTAAGGCAGATCTTGCTTCAGGTAAACTTTCTATATCACTTTGAATGCCAACACAGCGGAACATCGGATCTTCGACTGTATTGCCTAAAATCATATATAAATAATCATTATCTGTCTGATCTTGAGCTATAAAACAGACGAGTTGTTTTTGTAAATGATAATAATGTTCCAGCTCATTGAATACCCCCATTTCCAATCCTGGAAATCTATATATCTGTTTGTACGCATCTAATGATATTTTTTTAAGGAAGGTCCCGTCTTCAAGGTATAGGCTCTCAGTTTCATTGATGATAGATGTTGAAGAGTATATGAAATTCGGTGGTACATCTGACAATCGTTTACCGTCCTGCATGTACGTTCTTAAGGCGTAAGGGAAATAATCTCTTGGTAATGGGTGTTTAGCATTGGGGTTTTCCATTACGACCAAGCCCTCACCCCACCGCTCATTTTGAATTGGTGGATCAAGGTATTCACTAAACACCAAAGGTGATGTAGCATTGGGGGTTGGATCAAATTTATAGCCAATTCTCTGTCCCGTTATGTTCGGTGCCCAGCCAAACTTAATGGCCATGCGAGTAAATTTTGCCCAAGTTCCTGAGTTGGTAAATATCACTGCACTCAAGTTTTCATTATCTAAATCGTTAAAAAAACCAGAATCAACCTCCACATCCTTGCCTATAATTTTATGACCTGCAATCTGTTTGTGTAGAGTGTCAAGGTTACCATTTTCATCATAATTAACGACATCGTCTAAGCCATATAAAAAATTGCTTAAAGGTTTGTCAGTAAAAATCTGTGACTGGTCCTGTTGAAAATCTTGGATGGCAATGACAAAGGGCTTGTTCGTACAATGCTCTTTTTCCCAATACTTTTTTGCCATTTTGGCTCTAAGAGAATTTGAAAATTTACATGCTTTTCCATGTTCTTCTTGAAACTGAACCTCTTCAGGAGACATATCCATTATACTTTGTCGCCCCTCAGAGGGTGGATTTATGGTTGTAACTTCAATCGCAACCTCAATATTATCTTTTTCAACTAAAAAATCCGGTGCTGTAAAGCCATCTTTGATTGTGAATTTAGCACTTTTTAAATATTCATAGACATATAATTCAAACAACCTGGCGTCAAAATTATGTTCTTGGAACTGCCGAATAAAAGTCCCATCCTTATCATAGTACGATTCATAAATCTTGTTTATAAGAGTACGTCCAGCAGCCCGAACAGGCTCCTTATAGACTTTTTCAAAATTCAAATCAAGAGCTTTATCTTTTCTAACTACATCAAAAAGGTCTACTGGCATTTTTAAACCTTTAAAAATTCGGATTTACGGCCGGTACCGGTGATCGTGACGTTTTCGATGGCGCGGGAAACCGCTACATAAACCATAGACTTCTCATTCCTCAGGTAATTGCTCTTCGCTTCTTTCTCGTAATCATCAAAGTCGAAGGGAAGTTTTGGAACCGTGCGGTCATTCACATCGACAATGAACACATGTTTGAATTCAAGCCCTTTAATTTTATGAAAGGTCAGAAGGCTCACAGCATTGCTCGTAGAGAATTTATCGCTATCATTGTCATCATAAGGAACTTTTTGCTTATGAAGCGCATTCCTGAACTCTTTAAGTCCAGACTTGGTCCGGGCACATACCGCCACATCTGAATATTGGTAACCATTTTCAATCAAGTTAGTGATGGCGTCAAATACTGAGCTTACTTCAGTATCTTTGGTTTTGTGAACTGTATAAGTGGGCTTTGATCCATGAAAGAGAGATACATATCCAGCTTTCTCTTCCTCTTCGCCTTCAAAGTTATCGTAGTGACAATCCTGAATAACCGATACCGCCAGTTTTTTGATTTCTTCTGTAGTTCTATAATTAATTCTTAAGCGGTGGCTCTTTTTACCACGAATATTTATCCCTGCTTGTGAGAAGTTTATTCTCTTGCTATAGATACTTTGCATGGGGTCTCCCACCATGAATAGATCATTCGCTTTTTCTGGAACCAGGCTACGTACCAAGCGCAATTCTACATTGGAGAAATCTTGAAGCTCATCCACTAGGCAGTAATCAAATGATTTCTTTTCTTCATTATTTAAGTGTCTTGTCAGTGTATTAAAGAGCTCATCTCTGTAATACAGTTTTTTCGATTCACTGAGTGACTTAAATTTTTCAACATAGCCCCAAATTTCTTTACGCTGTCTACGGCTTACCGGCTTACCTCTACCTTTACGGGGGATTCTCACATACTCATCAAATGATGAAAGTGCGTTATTGAGCACAATCTGTTTATATTCTGCTTCTAAAAACTCAGGGGAATAACTCGTCAATTCTTCTTCAACTATCTCTTCCCATAGATCAATAGATTTTTTCACGGAATGATATTCAAAGACTTTATACTCAACTGGGAACAATTTATAATCTTTTATTAGACCAAGTACCACTTGGTCAATATTCATTATGGCAACGTCCTTAGTATCTATGCTTAATCCGGTAATTAAATTACTTAGATTTTCCGTTAAAGCCCTAGTATAAGTTGTGAAGACTATTTTTTCATTCGCTTGTTTAGTTTCGCTGAGGAATTTCAAGCGGTGCAAAGCTGCGACCGTTTTACCTGTACCAGCACCGCCACTGACTTTTACAGAGCCTTTAAAGTCACCATTCACAAGTTTTCGCTGTGATGGGTGAAGATAGTGCTTCCATTTATTTAAGCAGCCCGATAAGGCTTCATTGAATAATGAGTCATCTGTCAGCTCAATGAATGAACGCTGGTTATTGATACTCTCAACTTGTTTATCTAAATCCTTGTCATCGACACGGCCCGCATTGATCTCATGAATCAAGTCATCGATTTTAGCGCCTTCGAGCAAGTAAAATAAATACTCAAAAACATCGGAAGGAATGTAGTCTTCCACGCCTTCAAGATCTGAGAAAGTATCTATCGTCTGAATTGAAGGTAGTAGTACTTCAGGAACACCTATCTTGATCAACTTCTCAGTATCAATCATATTGAAGAAAGCTTTCTGAACCATTTGAGGTTCTTCTTTTGCCTCTGGAACGAAGGCGACTTCAGGTGCAGCAAACATCTGCATAGACTGCGTCACATCATTCCATTGGAACATCTTATTGGTCGCCCACTTATAAGCTTCATCATGGTGGTCAACCCAAAGTAAGTAGTACACATCTCCTGACTCAGGTGACTTTATTATCGCCCGATAGGTTTTATCGACTCGAGCAGACCTAAGTGATTTATCTTTAAAAGTGGAAATTGGCTCTAAATGAATGCCTGAAGATTTAGAGTTCTCCCTAAATTTTTTCTGAAACTCAACGACCTTCTTCTGTGTACTCTTTGGCAAATCAATAAATGAATTCCAAAATTTATCGTAAACTAATAGCTTCATAGCTCAATCCCCCTTAAAGATTTTAAATTTATACATGTATATCCGTGCTGAGTAAACGTGGCTTCATCCTCATCGGAGTAAGGTTTATATACTAATTTTTTATGCTCAATTATGAGTTCCGCTCCTGCTAACTCGTCTCCATTATCATCGAGTAATGAGTTTAACTTTATTTCATCTTCCTCTGACTTTAAATATCCCGCCTTAAAGATGTTTAGAATAATAGGATGTAATTCGGGATCGTAAGCATCCAATATTTCATCGATTTCAATTTCAATATCAGCGATCTCCTCAAGCGTGCCTCTTTCCTCATAATCGAAAAACTGTATTAAGTTATAAATAGCCCAAAACTCATTCCACTGTTCTTTATCTATAGAATCCGTATCCTTTAAGGTCAGGTCAGCAAACAATTCGCTCTTTTGAATATTTACCGCCATATTCAAATCGAAAAGTTCATTAGGTTCTACTACAGACAAAGGAATCAAACCATCAAGCGTTTTGTTCTCAACGCAATAGTTATTCATTGTTTTATTGGCCAGAGATTCATGGATTTCAGCTGGTGGAAACGATGGCGTAAATAACTTTTCGTGAAAGAAGGATAGATAGAGGGAGTTATTATTCCGTAAGCTATTCAAAACCTCAATCGATTTTAAAGTTTCAAGGAAACGAACAAAGTTATTCTCATACTGCTTAACTGCCCCAGATTCTCTTTTAACCGCTTTCAATAAGGTACTTCTTGTTTTCTGAAATCCTTTATTCGTAAGGAGCTTTTGATTTAGGGAATCATTACAATTACTAGTTTCTTCATCACTTAAGTATGTATCAAACAATTCCACATCATCCCATGTTAAACTCCAGGAATAATGATTTGCTGATTTTGAAACAGCTCTTCTTTTTTCCCAATCCTTCTCGAAACGATTATGAGCTCCGGACGCATGCCATTGATACCCATCTAGCTCTACAGCGATTCTGGGTAAGCTACTTTTGTCCTCCATCACCTCTCCGTTAACTTCACAATGTGTGCATATAAAGAGAAAATCAGAACGTGTATGAAACTCTACGCCATCCGCACGTCCTAAATTGACCTGGGGTCTAATGTAGAAATGAAGGTTTTTCTTGCTGTCTGAGTAGTTCATCGTGTAAGAAATGGTTCCATCATCATTGACTTCATCCATCTGCCATGACTCGTTTTTCTGCGCCATCTTTTTCAAGCTTCTGATAAAACGAACCTCAAGCTCTGATTCTTCGATATTACCCGTATTCGTTAAGTTACCGAGACCAGCTGGCTGCTCTTCCCAGTCGTCGGAACGTCTTATGATTTCATAAAATCGTTTCTCTGCTTGTTCTCTACTGAGTTCCTTGTGGTAATACTGATTTGAATACGAATAAATACAGCGATAGCAACCATCTTGATCATCAAACTGACAAGAGCAGTTCTTTATTTCAGTATAAGCATTATCAAGTAACTTACTAAAAGCGTTGGCGTTGAAAAGCTTTTCCAGATAGCCTGTCCCCCCGGGGATTGCATCATAAAGCACAAGGTACTTATCAAACTTTGTCGTGACATGGTTGTACTCACGGTAAATTGATAACCTCACATGCTGTGGGTTCCCTTTGAAATACTTCTTCAAGCCAAGCTCTATACCTGCCTGAAACATTTTGATTTCAGCATCGCTATTCAGTTCCTGCACGGGTAATAAAATCTTGAGTGCCTCTGTCTGAATTTCTCTAAAGAAGAAAACCTCTTCAAAAACATCATCAGATTGACCAGCATAAACCTTATCCTTGTACTTGCAGTAGCCGTAGTGAAACTTGTAATCCTGACCATTAATTTTTTGTCGAACATTTGACGAACTCTTACCGCAGTGTTTACAGGTAATGAAACCGTGTGCGGCAGCCTCAAAGTCATTGATTTTTACCTTGCGTGGATCAAGTACATCCTTGCGCCCCAGGTTTTCTTCAGTAATCGTCACTTCCTTGAAAAACTCTATCCCAAAGGGGATCTCTTTCATGGCATAAGCACCACTTGTGTCTTTAAATGAGAAATGCTGCAGTACGTTGTATGCCAAGTTATTTCTATCATCACTGCTATCGTTGATACACGCATCTGATTGATTATTGAAAGACTTAACTGAGAGGAGTTTTGCATAGGTGTGAACATTAGATGATGAAGCCCACGATTCATGATTACACTTAGGGCAAGCCCCTTTCGTAGCTGTTTCCGCCAATTCAATATGATCGCAATTGGAGCAGAAACGCTTTTTGTGGAGGTTACTTTTATCTGACCAATCAAAGGTATTGATGCCGGTTACGCGGAATTTATACCCTTGAGAATAGAAATGGTTATCTGGTGCAAATTCTTTTAAAGCCTGACTCGCTGAACGAACAATTTCAAAATCTTTATTGAGTGGTGTCTTTGTACTGCCGACGGCCTGATTACCTAGAACTTTAGCCGTTAGAGTGACTCCTGTTTCAGGGAAAGCATAATTGGGTAATGCCCCCACATTAGTTAAGTGCTCCAGGGTATTACGATTTTTGATTGATCGAATAATGCCGCCTAGATTCTTCTTTTCATTCTCAAGTTCAATTCGCTCGGGATCTTCTTTCCCGAGTTTCAGCTCTTTAATGCGTTCATCTATTTCTTTACGAATGACCTGAATCTTTTTAATTTCGTCTTTGAGGTTCACAAAGATCTTTTTGTAGAATTGATAAAAGGCGTCGTTATTCAATTCATAACGCAGATGCTGGAATACACTGTCTTCTACATCATTTTTGTATCCGGCCTTAAAGGACTCAAAAAGTGCCATCTCATTTATTTTGACGAAGTTGATGATTTTATTAATAAAGAACTCAGGCGCAAATAAATCCGTCGTTTCAATTTTTAGATAATTGATATTCGATGGGATATGGTGGTTCTTAGGGTCTTCTTTTGCCCATGAATCTATACAGTAGGCAAAGAAGTGGCGTTTTAGAATTTCCTTTGCTTCAATGTAACAACCCGGCGTACTGACTTCACCCGCCATCATGTCTAATGGTTCTGCATAATAGAACAAATCGTGAGCCTGGCTTTTGGCAAAATTCACAATGAGTGCCGAACCCGTTGAACGACCAGCTCGTCCCACCCGTTGCAGGAAGTTTGAAGGCATGGGAGGAATTGAGTTATTTATCGCAGTATTCAAGCTACCGATATCTATCCCCATTTCCAAAGTACTTGTCGCTACCATGGCATTCTTAGAATTGAAGTTCGGGCGAGTTTTAAAGTCAATCTCCAAGTCTTCACGCGCCTTCCGTTCAAGAAGCCCAGTATGATCCGCAGCATAAATGCGTGGCGATCGTTCCCTGTTATAAACCAATTGATAATAATTATCTTGAACTGCAGACTCATTGATCTGGTACACACCAGTACAGCGGTACACCAGGCATTTCCCATTAGATAGATCATGGTCTTCCTGAGATGTGATAACAACGTGAGCACAAGTGCTGCACTCATAGGTTTTGGCTTTATTATTTACAAAGACCTTAGCAGGGTTCAATCCAAAGTTAAGTTTCTCTTCGCAATTGGACTTATCCATGATACCAGACTTCTCCAAAGACAAAATAAGCTGTTCATAAAACTCATTAACCATATCCTGATGGCTAGATGCCATTATGAATGACTTCTTGTAGTACTGGTGGAACCAATTCGATTTCTTAGCAAAAGTACTGTCGAGTATGCCTCGTGACTCCGACTTGAAGGTCAATAATTTGGGAATCCTAGTTCGAGGTCCAAAGTTCTTATTGAGAAAATGACGTCCATCCTTCATCCAGTTCAGATCCCAGAGCTTTAAGTCACCATCGCGGAATTTACTTAAAAAGTCATGGCTAACCGCACCACGAATCCGTACACGGTGGAGTAGTAACTCTACAAAAAGTAGAAACAGCTTTTTCTCAATAGTTCCTGATGGCTCATTTTCTTTGAGCCAAGGTTCCATAAGATCCCAGACAGACTCCAAATCTTCAAGCGCAAAATGCACTGCCGAGGACGATGTCTTTTCCAGTGTACGGCCTATCTGTGCATTGTAGGCAAACTCAGAATAAAGCTCCCAACTTACGCGCTCATCAAATTCCTTGATGAAGTGGGATTCATAATCATTCTTATCTTTGTAATCCTCAGGAGATGACTTCCCTATGTAATCCGTGGGATAAAAACGATAATAGTAAGCATCAAGGGGACTCTTACCAGTTCCATCGGCACTCTCCTTCCAATGAGTTCTAAACTCATCAGAAAGCTCTTTAAGAGAGACGGTCTTGTCGAGATTATTAATAACCTGTTGAAGAGATGAACGAAAGGTAAAACGATAGTTTCGAGCTTCTACAAAGCCGGCCTGGTGTGCTGCATCCTGTACTGAATTGGTAAATGCCAAGACCTTGCGCTGTTGCTCATCCTGTTCATCCAAGTCGGTTGCCAAAACTTGACTCACTGTAATACTGCTTAGCGTAGCTATACGCGTACCGATAATGGACACCGTGTTTCGTGTGTTACATTCAGGGCAAATATGCTCGTTGTAACCATCTCTATTAAGCTTTCTAAAGGCGGTGATATCAGTGCGTGTTTCATCTTCCTGGCTATGTAGCAGCAAAGAACTATTACTTACATATTTTTTAAAGGTATCATCTGGTTCGTAACCTACGCTAACAGCATCCAACATACTAAACTCTGAGGTCCGGTTGGCAAAGTAAATGTGTTTATGATTGGCGAAAAACTTCGTGTACACATCCTGAACATCCTGTTCAAATCGTTCTTTATTATCGTGCTTAATCCCCAGCCAACCCGAGGCACCGCAATCGCGACAGAACCATGGTGGCAGTGATAAATTTTCGTTGGGGTTAGTATCGGCCTTCCAGGTAAATTGGGGTTTCTCACTCATGGTTCTCAGCAAGCCGCTCAGCTCGCGAATCCAGAGTTGTGTCTGAGTATAAAGAAATGGCGACTTTCGACCATTCTGAGGATCTATGACTTTCGCCTCTGAAATCAGTGAAAAGAGCGATAATACAATATTTTCCTTGGGATTAAACTGAAGCTGATCATCCCACTGAGGCACCGTTCGAAAGTTTTCGTTCAGGTTTGATAGGTTTCGCACAATCGTATCAAGCGTGTGAATGCCCTTGTCCTGGTTCACCACACTAACGAGATCCTTGACGATTTTGAGAGAAGATAAATCTTCTGCGAGTCGGTCTCGACTCATCTGCCAGAAGCCAATTTGGCGTTCTATATACTTATCGTATCCTTCACCCGTCTGAGGCTTCACATCCCGTAGAATCGCAGTCCGAGGTTTAAAGGGATCCAGCTTTTCATCATCCTCAAAAAAGTCCTCAGTCTGAATACGATTTTCAGTAATCAGGCAATCGGGGTCGATAGTTTCTCCAAAAATCTTGGAGGCGTAATCTGAAAGTAATTTAGGCGCTTCTTCTCCTGAGCCTATAGTGGCAGAGGTTCCCACAGGACAGAGATGGTCTTCAGGAATTGAGAGTTTAAGTTTCAGTCGACGAATCAGATTGGCTACATCCGTACCCTGAGCTCCATCATAAGTGTGAAGCTCATCCAATACCAAAAACTGTAATAGTGAACTGTCCTTATAATTGCCTAGCCAGAGGTCATTATAGTTACTCTTCATCAAGGCATAGTCGAGCATCTTGAAATTGGTAAGTAGAATATCCGGTGGCGACGCGAGTATTGATTCCCGGTTTTCGATAATGTGATCCGCGCCCATGGTCTTCGGATATTTCCCCGCATCTTTACCTTCACCAATAAAGAGACCTGCCGTTACCTTGCCTTTTAACCGATCGTCTTCATAAATAGCCTCCGCCAAGCGCTTAGCCTGGTCGGTGGCAAGAGCATTCATGGGATAGAGAATAATAACCTTAATGCCCTGACGGCTTAGGTTGCGATAGCAGTAATCGAGAACTGGATACATAAAGGATTCAGTTTTACCAGAACCCGTACCAGTAGTGATAATTGTCGGCTGAGCTTTTCGGTTTGCCGTACTGAGTCGGTGCCAGGACTTCACCTGATGATCATAAGCCAGCCAATCCGGCTTGATACTTAAAGGGATGCTTTCTTGTTCTTGCTTGCCCGCTTTCACAAAGGGAAGCTTTAGCGATAGATACGGCCCCTTAAATAAACCCTCTGAGGTGTTATTAATAAAATCATAAAAAGCTTGATGGACTTCTTTGTCCTGAAAATTGAAAGTGGCTTTTAGGTAGGCCAGAATCGATTCTTTGATCTCGATGGCTTGGTTGAGGCTTAACATGATACACCTTGAAAACTACTTAACTTTTCATATTTAGTTGCCTTTTTCTTCTTAATGAGATAGATAGTATCGGGATTATTTCCTTGATAACAAACTTTCTTATTTTCACAATAAGGTAAAAGTTTTTCATTTTCGATAAATGGTACATACCAGTAATTGGGGAGAGTTTCTCTCGATAAGAAACTAGTGATTATATTATTTAAGCTATCTACTTTAGATGATTCATTATCACATGAAACAGAAATATAACTCTCGAAAAACTTCTTGAACCTTAGCTTGTTATCATGGTTATTGATTATTTTCCTCCATTCCTCTATGCCATCGCCAAATGAGTAGCGAGCACTTGAAAGGTTTGTGGAATACCCAACGTCAATCGTGTAATCACCCACTGTTAATAAAGCTCGTCTAAGTTCATCAGTGGGTTTATTAAAAAGGTCTTTAAATGATTCGTATATTGTGGTGAATTTTCTTAGATTAAATTTCTCGAGACTTCCTAAAACAGGTGAACCTGAAACAAAGAGTAGAAATTCAATTTTCCCGTTTAACAACTTACTATCTTCCGCACCCCAGAATAAGGTCTCTAGGTCGTCTCTTGAGGTCTCTAGTGGCGGTTCACCATATAGTGACAGCTTATAGCATTCTTCTGAAGAGAGTATAGCTTTATAGTTTGTGCTCTGTTTATATTGTAAAAAACCAGTTACATCTACATGAGCATCATCAAGAAATTTTAGCATGAGTCTGATAGCATTTACTACTTGCGTATCAGGATTTTTAGAGATATCCACAGATTTAGAGACATTAGCAAAAAACCGAAGTAGACGTCTAAGGTGAACTTCTTGAGCATCTAATTTATTTATATAAAGGATAGCCGGAAAGAGCCGGAAATAATCAATAGTACTAGTGTCACCAGTTAACCATTTTTTTCCGATCAAGCCCAAATCCTTTAAATATTTAATTGTCTCAAAGTACTCATCAATTTTATTTACGGTAAGCAACTCTGATGAGAACTTTTGCTGATCACGAATGGCGAGTATGAACTTACCAAGCTCTTCGGCTGAGGAATTGGGTGATGTTTTGATTTTTTCTATAATAATCACCCACTTTAAGAACTCGTTAAAGCCTTGGTCAGAGTTCAGCTTAGCCCCTCTGTTTTTCCAGAAGAAATCTTGCCAATCTTCCCACTTCACTCCCCATTCATGCTTCTCTTTATCGGAGCAGTTTTCTAGAAGTGAGGCTTTGATGTTTTCATTCGCAATTACTTCTTCACCACGGGAATTCATATAAATATAGAGTTCTTCACCTTGCGAGCTTTTACTTATGTCAAAAAACCACAGTTCAATATTGTTTTCTACATAATCAACTGATAGTTTTTCATCTTTAACAAAGCTTGCAATGGTTTTATAATTCCGTAAGATCGAGGATATGGTTCTATCATTTTTATAATTTGAGAAATACCAATATTGTGATTCTATATTTTTTATATCACCTCCACCGAGGAGGTAAGTCATGAAGTTAACAAGAAAGTTATGAGCTGATTCACGGACTTTATAGTCAAGTTTAGGTAGCGTATTATTAAAGTAATGAGTAGAGAAATAATTTTCCTTTCCAGAGTTTATTGCTGTGGCCAATAATAAAAGGTACAGTGTAGTTAACCGCTGTTGACCATCAATGAGAAAATAACGACTTTTGTATTCACTGTCTTCATAGGCATAAATAAAACCAATATTAGAGAATATTTTATTTTCTTCTAGACTGCGCTCTACCTGATCTCGTAAAGCAGGAGGTAATTTATCTAGTTCTTCTTTAGTAATTCCTGGATCACTTTCTTTTGCATCTGCAACAATTGACTTTAACAGCTTTTCTACATTCTCTGTTTTCCAGACATAATCACGCTGTATCTCCGGGATAATAATTTGCTTAATATTTCTTGAATTCAGAATATCCTTTAGAGACTTTTTCCCCTCACTCATTTTACCATATCTCCTTTGATTTCCTCTATACGCTTAATCATCCAGGATTCGTGCGCATCAATATCTTTTTCAGACCAAATCGTTAAGTCGCTTTCCATTTCTTGCGACAGGAGTTTTGCGAATACATCGTAAGTATGCTTGGGGACAAAGCTACCTCTACTTATCAAGTCGACTATGTTGTGTCTTTTCGCATCAAATAAACCATTGCTATTAGAGCTATTATCACTGCCTGAAAGCAGCGCCATATTGCCGATGGAATTCAGTTTTACTTTATTAATAGAATAATAAACAAGCCCTTTTTCTTCATTCGTTAATTCACAGGAATCACTATTGATCTTACTTGCGAGTTCTGTAATTTTGTTTTCTGCAATATCCTCTGCAAACTCAAGAGTCAATTTGCTACGAACCCTAGCTTCCCAATCTGATGGGAGTAATTTATTGAGCAACTCTAAATCTCGATGCGCTAATTTAGTCGGTAGAAAATCCGGATTTTGAGGGAAAATATGCTCCAATGACCATTTGCGGTCTTCAAGCTCTGTGAAGTTAAATTGAGTATCGGTAGCAAAAACGTTAATAAAAAGAAGTACTTGATGAATACGAGTATTCTCTTCTCCATAACTCAAATCACTTACATCAAAGTCCATGACCTGAAGAATTTGTTGACTTAACTTTTTTTGAAGAGCTATCTTATCAATCTCCATTAAAGGGATCAGGGAACTCAAAGAAAACTGGGCTCCTTTATGAAATAAAATGTACCCCAGCATATTATGAATCTTTGGTGATTCATACCAGTCTTTAAGTAAATGATAAATCTGTCTTAACTTATTAAAAAAAGTTTGAGCAGAAATACCTTCACGTTTAATTTGTGCCTGAAAGAAATTAAATAGAGAGTATTTATTTTTAGATTTTTCAGGGGTATACTTAAAGGCATAAGCTAACAAGGTAATTATCCCCTCCATAGGCTCTGAGTATTTAGAGAAATAAAACGTTCTGATATCTGCTGATTCAGACCAATTTTCTATTTCATCCCACTGCCGCCCCATGGTAGAGCGCAGTTCGAGAATCTCTTTAAAGTGGCGATCGTTTTTATCCGTACCTTTTTCCCGTCCAGCGCGAGTTAGAAGCAAGCCTTTCACGAGCTCCGTACTCGTCAATTCCACCTTATTCGTATTTAAATTACTAAAGACTTTTTCACTAGCGAGATTACCCTTTTCAATAACATTGAAGATAAGCATCACTCGTTCATTTAGAAACTGATGGAACTCCAACAGGGATTCATGCTCAGATAAACGATTCTTGATACACTGAACGGCATTGTACATATAAAAAATATCCTGAAGGTTATACTCAGGATGCTTTTCGATAAGTTCTTCCCAACTTGTCTCAAGTAAACGATCTATATCACTGTAAATATAATGCCCTAAAAAATCATCAACTTTATCGCGAACACCATACTTGAGTTTATGTGCACTAATTGCGGGCTTGGGATCTTTTAGCAGATGGCCAATAACAGCAAATAACAAGGTGAGTGTTGTCAGGCGTTGTTGTCCGTCAATAACTTCGAGAACGCGTACTCCATCAAGCTCATTGTTCTTTACTGTTATGTATTGTAAATAATACTCTTCCTCATCACCAGTAAATGCATCATTAATATCGCTTATCAGCAACCACACCGCGTCATTGGGGTTTGTTGCCCCCCATTTATAACCTCTTTGATAGGGCGCGATATAATATTTCTCGGCATCTTTTTGCCCCAAGGCTCCTTCACGGGCTTCAGTACTAAAAATATTCTCAATGCTATAGACTAAATCACTCATCAGCTTCTCCAAAGACTTTTTCGAAGTGGGTCCAGGCGGTTTTGTAGTCTTCGACGCGGTCACACTTGTCGAAGGGCGCGTGGTAGATCACTTTTTTGCCGAGGTAGAGTTCACTCTTCTCTATGGTGTGCTCGTAGGTCTCACCTTTCTTCAAAAGAAGGAGTTCGCTCACAGAACTTGAGTCAACACCAACACCTACTAATCCTTGATTGTTAGGAGTGTAGACTATTTGCCCTTTTGAATCATATATAGTGTCACTATCATATTCCTTAAACTTTGGGAATTCTATTTTATATAGAGTTAATAGCTCATTTAAGTTCAATCCCATTGCCATTGCCACAATAACGTCTATTTCAAGCAATGCTTGTCTTCTTTCGAATGGAACTCTCAGTGCATTTTCAATAAAAGATTCACTCGAAAAAATTTCTCTAAACTGCAATCGAGCATCATTTTTTGACCATTTTACTGGCCCGTATTCATGATTTAAACCTTTAACTAAATCTGTATATTGAGTGGTTAAGCATGAAAGAAGCAAGGATCTTGAGACTAATTCATTCTTATAAAGGTAGGGAACACCAAAGGGGAAGAATTTAATTTTACTTTCTGTTAAGTTTGAACTTCCTGTTGCTTTAACTATGAAATCATTTAGGATTGAGCAAGATATTCCAAAAGATTCAACTAATTCATTTGGGTTTTTGAAGACAATAGAAACCACACCATTAACATGCGTCGATTTAGACGGGATTAATGCCCCGTTTAATGTCCTGTCCGCTGTATGATTGAGCATTTTCCTAAATGCTAGTTTATAGAAATCGACCCAAGGTTTCTTGTCAAAAACGATCATTTCTTTGAGTTTAGAAATAGGGGTTAACGGTATGTAGTTTGTCCTGGGAAGATAGTTTTTGTCAATACAGCATAAATCAACAACATCATAGTGACCTTTTTCTGTACATTGAGCTCTTGGTGTTTTATAAAACGACGTAGATGTAAAAATATGCGGCCCACTGTATATCATTTCATATTTTTGATAATCTGGATTTTTTGTGTTTCTAGAAATTAGCCCTTTATCAACATCGTTTGTCTCATGCCACCCTTCCCTAATTACACATTCTGCATTAGATAATCGTGTAGGGTAATGGCTTATTTTTGCAGCGACTTGTAGTACTTTTGAGCTGTGTAGGCTTGGTAGCTTAGTAGTCTCCCACTGATTAGAATTTTCAAGCATTTGGCTAATTACTGCTAGTGTTTCTTTATTAAAGAAAACTATCCTATCCTTATGTCCACGAAGGTCCCAAATATATTTTTGAGTGGTTTTATCAAAAACCTTCAATGCTGGGCACTCTCCTTTACCATCATGAACAAACGACAAATCAATAGAAACAGGGTGAAATAAATTGTTGATCGAGCAGAAATTAACCGAACTACATTTTCCTTTGTAAATATTTATACTGTAAAGTTTTTGGTCTCGAATTTCAGAAAATAGCATTAAGGAGTTCTTGAATTGAAAATGATACATCAATCGTTGATAAACTTCTTTACGCAAAGGTAAGCCCTTGGGGTCATCATAAATTCCTTCAGGATGAACCAATCCTAAAAATCCGCTTTGGGATATCCAATGGAATCCATTTTCAAGTATGCACTTATAGAGGTTTGTTTGCTGCCCCTTAAGTAATGGGTAGTTTTGAACCCCATTCATGAAAGCTGCAGAAGACTCTATTTCAATTACCTCTTCATAGTAAGATTTTTTTTGTTTTCCCAGGCCAAGGAATTCTTGTTGCATTTTTCTAGCTTGAGGAGCTGTCGTTTTCCGTATTTCTAATTCTGGGAAGGTTTCACTCATTAAACCTTTTTCTTCAAAGGTAACTTTTAACCAAGGAGGGTTACCAACGGCAACATCAAAACCATTGCGCTCTCTAAAGACTTCAATAAATTCCAACTGATAATGGAAGAAGCGGTAGTTTTGAGTATAAGAAGTAACTTGCTTTAATCGGTAGTTATTAAGAAGCGATTTACCTTCGTCATCTCTGTTATCGTGATTGATGATAGACATTAAATCTTCATACCACTGTTGACGCCTTGGTAGGTTATTAGCATCACGCACATCCCAGAACCAAAGACTGCACCAGTAATCCATAATGAGTTTAAGTTTGAGGTATGGAGCATCTTCTTCTAAACGCTGAGCTGCTAAGCGCTCTTTTTCAGCATAGTTTTCTAAACCGAGTTCTGGTGCGTCGATACCAAAGACGGTAAGCTTCCCGCTCGTGAGGCCGTTAATACGCTGCTGGTGTTCGTAATGCTTTTCCAGCAATGCGTCGATTTTGGCGGAAATCTTTTTTACCTTGACTAATTCATCAGCATCAAGCGGTTTGATGAATTCCTTTTTCCAATCCGTGACCTTTGTACACTCGTCTTTATACTCAGCTTTGAGGAGCTTGATACCAGCTGAAGGAACCATGCCTTTATCCGGCAAGAGGAAGTGGTAGATCTGATCTTCTCGACGGCGAATACCTTTACCACTAAAACTTAGGTGTTTAGGCTCTGTATCCCACCATTCTTTTTTGATCGGCTTTTTACGCGCTGCAGGTGTTCCTGTAGTAGGGAATTCTTCTTTAATCTCACTTTCTCGATAGACTTTGAGCCAGGAACCGACAACGGCGTTACCCGTACCGAGACGATGACCAAAGAAAGGTGTTTGCATATCTTTATGAATCACATTGAGCCACAGGGAGAGTTTACCGAGTTCAACGGCGGTGGGGTTTAAATCCACGCCGTAAACATTATTGAGAGCGATGTAGGCTTTGACCTTTTGTAGTTCTTCCTGATATTTATCTGGTTCAACGCGCCAGGCACCACGCTTGGATTCTTTTAACTCCTGCTGACGGTACTGCAGGTAAGCTTCTGCCAATTGATTAATAACCTCATTGTGGAAAGCTGCCGCCCCCATGGCTGGTTCGAGAATCTTTAATTCCAGCAATTCTTCGGCTTTGATTTCGCCTTTTTGCAGACGTTCAAGAATCGGCTTGAGGGTGTATTTCACCGTGCACTGCGTCAAAACTTCAGGCGTGTAATAGGATGCTGACTTTTGGCGATCTCGACCACTCAAGCGGTAGATGAAAGTTCCCTGAGGTATGATCTTGACTTCATCATGTTCATCGCGATACACTTCTTTAGCATCAAAGTCATCGATACGACTACGAGGAACCAAGTAAGATCCATCGCTGTCTGCGACTTTACGGGAAGTCTCGTTATTCTTGCGCTTGCGGTGAACCTCGATGGTATCGGTCTCGGCAAAAAAACCACGGAAGGCCAACAGGCTTTCGTAAACACTACCCAGTTGGTTAATACCCAGATTGGCATAAGAAATTCTTCCGCGAGATTTACCCCGTTGTTGTTTAGACAGAGAAAGCTGACAAATGATATCCTGCCAGATCACATTTCTTAATTTGACCTGAGGTAGCATCTCCATGGTCGAGTCATTAAATAAAGGGGAATCCAAGTGACGGATTTTGAAACTTTTGTTAGCACGATCGTGTTCGCGGTAACCACTGCTCAGCAAAGAAAAGAGCTGGCTCAGTGATTCATGAAAGAAAAAGCCGTTCTGACTACTGGCGGTATTGAGCGGCGTCTGCTCGAGGTCACGCAGCATTTCAAGTGAGTAACCATGCAGGTAGATCTCATCATCGGCGGGAAGGATATCAAGATCCTGGCGCGATTCTGCGTAAAAAAGGAAGAGTAGTCGATAAACGTAAGTCAGGCATTCATTTTTCAACGTGTCGGCATTGAGATCACTTAAGTCCTCACCTTGTTCACGTTTATAATAAACCGCTTCGTTGGCAATGGTCTCAACCGCATGAATAACCCCTTCTTTGAGATCCTTGGTCACTTCATAAGCTTTTTTATGGCTCTCTTCATCGAGCTGATCCATAAGCACGATTTCAGACTGAGGTGCCAGAGTTTCTTTCGCTAGCAGTGTGTAGAAAAGACTGTAGTAGTCACGCTTGATCAAGGCTTCGTCAAAGAGTGATTCCAAATCAAATTCTAGGTAACTGCCACGGAACCATTTCTCCTGTTCAAGTAGGTAATAAATATTACCCGCACAGAGCAAGATGTATTTGGGGCGACGGTGTGCATCCAGCAGGAAGAGGCGGGAGACGGCTTTATTAATCACCATGGGAGAAATATGCACACCTTCAGGAACTTCAAAAACATTGGACCACTGAGAGCGGTGGTACTTCTGCGGTGGTACTTGAGTTGTTTCGGATTCATCGATATGGTACTGCTGTTCGAAGAGCCCATCGGGCTCTTCATCACCTTCTTTGATCAGTGAATGCATTTCCATAATCATGAGGTGCGGCTGAGTGTCGCGATACAGTGTGTTGCGCACGGGGAGTACGGTCTTTTCATCAACATGAAGAAGTTGGCTGTAGTCGGTTTTCTCACCGTCATAGCCGAGAGCATTTAAGATATCTTTATGAAACTTGTGACTCTCAGTGACTTTATCTTTAGTACGCAAGCGGCCTTCAAGCACTGTTTGCTTATAGCGGAAGTACTTATCCTTGAGTGCAGATATTCGCTTTTGAACATTTTTTAGATCTTCCGGGGAGTAACCTGTTTTCTTGACGACTTCTTTAGTGAAGTCATCGTCAAAGTAGTTGGCAGAGAAGTAGTCGCCGACATTATTTATAAATTTCATCATAGCGCTATTGCTCCTTGTAGAAGACTGAGATGACCTTGAGGTAGGCATCTTGGTTGAGTGAGGTCAAATCCTTGAAGTACTGACTGGATTTCTCAAGTATGGTTTTAATTTCCAGCTCTCGGTCTTCGAGTTTTCTTTTGATAAAGCCGGTCTTGGGCTTGTCTTCGAAATCCAATAGGAGCTGATCGTTGGCGTCTTTTTCCCAATGCTTTAGTTTCTCTTCATAAACCGCTGACTTCTTTTCCATTTCCACTTGTTTGAGCTGTTGCTTCTGATGCATGTACATCTGCGTTCCAAAATCTATGGCATCAGGTAGTAGCTTGGTGAGCTTGTTGATATCTTCTTCTTCGATGGATTGAGTTAAGAGTTCATTACTGACATTAAATTCTTCCATGAACTCGTGCAGAGTGATGGGCTGTGAGGCCATGCCGCCATCGAGACGCATGGGAACAACAAAAAAGTCTGAGATCACTGCCTGGCCGACATTATTAGCCACTTGGCCATGGATAACAAAATAAGCGGTATTCTCTGGCAAGTCTTTAATCTTGGCTACCAGGGCGACATCCTTGTCCACACTAGCTTCCAGTTTGGTCATGAGGTATTTGATAACGGGATGAAGATCATAGAGCATTTGGAATTTCGCCCATTCACCTTTCTTTTTACGAGCTTCCTCGATCGAATCTTGTACTGTATCTTTGCTCAGTGAAAGTCGGTAGATCTCATTAAGCTTAGGCTTGGCCTGCTTGGGGAGGTCAAAGAGGACGCGATGCAGTTCCTTGGTGTTTTTGATTTCAAGGTAGTTTTTATCGACAAACTCAGCGTCGGTAGTTTCGAGTAGTTGATCAGCTTTGAGTTGATCAATGAGATCTTGATAATAGCTGGAGTCGTTACCGTAAAGTGAACGTTCTTCCTGAATGGGCTCAGGGTCAACACAGGAATCAGTTTTATCGGTTTCGGCTTCACCAAAGAGAGAGTCCGTATCAAAATCCTCAAAGAAGTCTTCGTTGCTATCGGCCATGGCTTCTTTGACTTTATCTTCTTCAGAATTCGTATCATAGAGCTTCATAACGGCACCGGCATCACCAAGAGTCCTGTAGACTTCTTCTTCCTTTTTGGTGAGATTTTCGATAATGTGAAGGTCTGTTTTGAGGCCGTCTAAATCAGATTTGGCAATCATGTAGTAGATGTAGGGAGTCTTGCTCTGGCCATAACGGTCAATACGACCATTGCGCTGTTCAAGTGTAATGAGTGACCAAGGGATATCGTAATTGAACATGCGATTACAATAGAAGTGAAGGTTCACACCTTGAGAACCCGCATCGGAAGTAATGAGCACGCGAATGTCCGAGTCCTTTTTACCAAAGTCGTCGATAATAGCTTGCTGCTCTGTGTCTGTCTGACCACCATGAAAAACCTGAACGGCTTTATCTGCAACGTTGAAGTCTTCCTGTAGACGCTTCTCTAGGTAGCCAATGGTATCAATACGTTCTGCAAAGACAACGATGCGTTCATCTTTTTTACGTCCGCTCCATTTAAGCTTAATGAGTTCATTTTTGAAAGCATCATACTTCGCATCTTTTTTATCATTGACAATGACTTCAATTTTTTCAATTAAGTCATTCAGGAGCTCGGTATTATTCTCGGCTAAGTTATTCTCGGCTTGTCGTGCCTCAATCTTGGCAACACGTTTTTTGAGACTGCTTAGCGCGGCTGAGGGAGAGGACATGTAACCCTTGAACAAACCGATGGAGAAGAGGAAATCCTTCTTACCAACGAAGTCTTTATTACCCCATAAATCTTCGGTTGTTTTTTCAAGGCTCTCCAGAGCGCTAATTTTGATCTTCTGCTGAACTTCTAGAAAGTCTTCTTCCTCTTGATACAACTCAGCGTGGATGGGAACGATTTCCCGTTCCTGGAAATTGGACTTCACTTCTTCGTCGAGAATATCCTGCTTGAATCGACGAACGTAATAAGGATCAACTTCTTCTTGACTATATTCACCATTCTTTGGTATAGCCGTTGGTTCGATCATGTTGATTAAATTGGCAAATGATTCTTTTTTACCGTTGTGAGGAGTCGCCGACGTTAAAATCAATGATTCACAGCGTGTGGCTAAAAACTGCGCCAGGCTTCCGCGTTGACTTGAGCTATTGGAAACCGTGTGACATTCATCGATTACGATGATATCCCACTTAGACTTTTCGATATGGTGACGGAATTTAGCATTGTTTTTCAGAGTATCGATGGAGACAATAGTTTTGTCGTAGTATTCGAAAGGATTTTTGTTTGCCGGAAGCTCTGACTTAATTTGAGCAATGCCCTGTGAGTCCAAGCGCACGAGTGGAATAGCAAAGCGATTCCAGATTTCCTGTTGGAACTGACCGAGTACAGACTTAAGTGCGAGAACCATGATGCGTTTGCCTTTGCCACGCTTCATCATCTCTGAGAGAAAAATACCCACTTCGATGGTTTTCCCCAAGCCCACACCATCGGCAATGAGCATGCGAGGACGCGGAAGGCGGAAAGCTTTGATCGTAGGATCAAATTGATAATCAGCATTATTGAAAGCTGCTTTGTGAGCTATGGTGATTTTCTCTGAGTAGTTGGTAGAATGACGCAACTGCGTTTCGAGAAAGAGCTTAGTCTTGCGGTAGCCGTAATCCGTATCTGCCACCAAAGTGGTTTTGGCCGGATCCAAAACTTCGATATCCTTATCGATATTTGTATCAAACTTAAAGCTCTTGCCTTTGACCAATTCACTAATACCCTCGGCATCAATCAGGTAGGTTCCATCAAAATTGTCATTCACTTTTGTAATGAGGAAATCTTCTCCTCTGGTGCCGATCCTAGCACCTTCCACTAACATCTTACTCATACTAAATCCACCCTCGTAAAAACTTTTTATCGTCACAGCTCATTGGCTGTACACTTCCACACTCACTAAAAATTTGATTCATCTATTCTGCTGATCCACCTTTTTTAACCCAGCGATCCACTTCATCCTTTTTGAACTTCCAGTGACGCCCAACTTTATGCCCAGGCATATTCTTTTCATCGGAGCCGAGCCAGCGGTAGACGGTCTCAGTGCGCACATCCAAATAAACAGCAATTTCTTTGACTGATAACCATCGGTCTTCCACAAGCACTCTCCCAAGTTGATATCCAAATTAGATCATAAAGAATCATAACATCTCACGGCTTAAAAACATTGCAATATTCCTCCACGCTAGAATATACAATTAATGTTAATTTCTCCTTAATAATTGAGCTTAAGCACTCGTATTTATCATACAGCTCCCTGATTAGTTAAATAAGTCAGTTATAGACTGTATTGGATTCGGGGTTAGCCTCCTCGAGCCTCTGCTCACATCCAGACTTGTTCGGCGAGTTTAACTACTGGTTTAGCCATAGCAGCGGCATAGGCTTGCTGAAATTCCTCTAAAGACTCAAACTTCGGGTAGATATAGCGATGGGGATTGGGGATCATATTGGGATACTTACCCGGCAATCGTTTGCGCAGGGCAAACGTCCCCAAGTCATCAACAATGTAATATTCATTCATGTAAACCTTGCCTTCTTCATTTTTCTTAAGCATAATTAGTCACCTAGGACAGTTTGTGTCTATGCTTATGGAGGATACTTAATTTACTTAGCTTACTAAAAATTATGAGGAGAGAAAAGATGCAAAAACATAGAGCCTATTTTGAAAAAAGATACCAGCTGCGCTTAGAGGATATTACTCTACAATCGGTCATTGATGACCCACTCAACACGGAGTACCTGCGCGGCAATGACCTTATTAATGGCGAGCGACGCTGGATTAAGTTTCACTCGGAAGAGTTTCTAGATTGCTTCTACAAGAAGAGTTTGAATGATCTTTACTGGACAATGAGCTGGGGTGAGCAATCATGAATACGAGCCTTGAAGAGAACTTCATACTCGAGCGCCCGGAATGCTGGGATCAAATTA